>JAEZIE010000150.1 GCA_023416175.1 Bacillota bacterium | reverse complement strand
ATGGCCTTGTGGATCGACGTGAAGCTTTCGCTCATCATACTGGGTGTGATCCTGATCTTTGGCTTGATCTTATATGTGACCATGACGCGTTCTGTGCCCTTGTTTCGCCGCGTGCAGCAGAAATTGGACGCGCTCTCCCGCGTATTGCGGGAAAACCTTTCCGGCGTACGGGTGATCCGCGCATTTGCGCGGGTACAGGGGGAAAACAAGCGGTTTGAAGACGCGGCGGATACACATGCGGACGCCTCCGTTGCGGTCAGCCGCGTTGCAGCACTTGTGAACCCGCTGACCTCTCTTGCGATGAACATGGGCATCCTGCTGCTCATTTATTTTGGCGCTTTGCGCGTCAACAGCAATACGCTCACTACCGGCCAAGTCATTGCACTTATCAACTATGTCATCGATATTTTGGCCTCCATGCTGGTGGTTGCAGGCCTCGTATCCGTGTTTACCAAGGCGGCGGCTTCCGCCACGCGTGTCAACGAGTTGTTTGATACATCGCCCTCCGTTGTGGACGGCCCGGGTGCCGTGCCTTCCTCCGGCGCACCGCTGTTAAGCTTTGAAGGCGTTTCTTTCCGATATGCAAACGCAGCTGCGGATGCATTGGAGAATGTAAGCTTTACGCTGAACAAAGGGGAAACGCTGGGCGTTATCGGCGGAACGGGTGCGGGGAAAAGCACGCTCAGTAACCTCATTTGCAGGTTTTACGACGCAACGCAGGGCCGGGTTCTATTATATGGCGAGGATGTGCGCGATTATCAGCTCCATACGCTCCGGGAAAACATCGGTATTGTGCCCCAAAAATCCATACTGTTCAGCGGCACGCTGCGCGAAAACCTGAAGTACGGCAATGCGGAGGCCACGGATGAGGAACTGTTGGAGGCCCTGCACATCGCCCAGGCGGATTTTGTCAGCAAACTGCCAGAAGGGCTAGAGACAAAAGTACTCCAGGGCGGCGTCAATTTCAGCGGCGGGCAGAAGCAGCGGCTTTGCATCGCTCGTGCGCTCGTCCGGAAGCCTTCGCTGCTGATTTTGGATGATTCTTCGAGCGCTTTGGACTATATGACGGAAGCGGCGCTCAGAAGGGAATTAAATCGACTAACGGGTATGGCGGTGGTGCAGATCACGCAGCGCGCCGCGAGCATATTGCATGCGGACCGCATTCTGGTATTGGACGATGGCGACGTTATGGGCTTTGGCACGCATGAGGAGCTCAAAAGGACATGCGCGCTCTATCAGGAGATATTAAAATCCCAGGAGATCAATGGGGAGGAGAGCGCATGAAAAAGGCCCCAGCCCTTAGTAAGGCGCTCGTTGCCCGCCTGTATGGCTATGTAAAGAAATACCGGCTCATGCTCTTAATCGCAGTGATGACCGCGTTTGTGGGCAGCGTGCTCGCCCTGACCGGCCCGCTTTTGATGGGCCGGGCCATAGACTATATCGTAGGCCCTGGCCGGGTGGAGTTCGCGCCGATCCTTCGCATCCTAGCCATTATGGCAGGGCTGTATATTGTCAGCAGCGTTTCCCAGTGGTTCATGCAGGCGCTTTCGGCAGCCATTGCAGCCCGTACGGCGGCGGATATCCGCAAGGACGGCTTTTCACGCCTTTCCATACTCCCGCTAAAGTATTTTGACAACCCCGCCCACGGGGACACCATCAGCCGTTTTACCAATGATCTTGACGCCGTGGCGGATGGCCTTGCTCAGGCGATCACACAGCTTTTTGCGGGCATTGTGACGTTGTTGGGTACGCTTGGCTTCATGCTTTCGCTATCAGCACCCATCACGGCGGTGGTGGTTGTACTGACGCCGCTTTCCATCTGGGTGGCGGGACTTATCGTAAAAAACTCCACCCGCATGTTCCGGGAGCAAAGCCGCACATTGGGCGAACTCAACGGCTATGTGGAGGAAATGGTCAGCGGCGGGCGGGTCGTACGCGCGTTTGGCCGGGAAGCAGCCTCAGAGGCGCAGTTCTCCGAAATCAACTCCAGGCTTTATAAGGTAGGGCAGCTTTCCCAGTTTTACTCCTCGCTTGCGAACCCGTCAACAAGGCTGATTAACCATACGGTGTATGTGTGCGTGGGCGTCATCGGCGCGTTGCTGGCAGTGAAAGGTGGACTTAGCGTAGGCGCGATTGCGAGCTTTCTCACGTATGCGGTGCACTTCTCCCGCCCTATCAACGAAATCACGGGCATCACCACACAACTCCAAAGCGCGGCGGCTTCCCTTGAGCGTGCTTTTGCGCTTGTGGATACCCCGCCCCAGCAGCCGGACGCGCTGCAAGCAAAAGAGGATGTGCAGGCGCGCGGCAATGTGGAATTCTCTGACGTGAGCTTCTCCTATCAAAAGGACTCACCGCTGATTGAGCATTTTTCACTGCGGGTCGCCCCAGGCCAGACGGTGGCCATCGTAGGGCCCACGGGCGCGGGCAAGACCACAGTGGTCAACCTGCTGATGCGGTTTTATGAGATCGATTCCGGTGCAATCCTACTCGACGGCATCGATATTCGGGACATAAACCGCGATGAGCTCCGGCGCTCCTTTGGCATGGTGCTGCAGGACAGCTGGCTTTTTTTCGGTACCGTGCGGGAAAACATCGCCTACGGAAAGCCACATGCTACGGCGGAGGAGGTGGAGCAGGCTGCCCGCGCAGCCCATGCGCACGGCTTTATCCGGCGCCTCCCGCAGGGCTACGATACCGTTATCGCCGAGGACGGCGGAAATCTATCAGAAGGCCAGAAGCAGCTTCTTACCATCGCGCGCGCCATGCTTTCCGACCCGCCCATGCTGATACTTGATGAAGCCACAAGTTCGGTGGATACGCGCACCGAACAGCGCATCCAGCGCGCATTCTTAGCGC
>JAEZIE010000135.1 GCA_023416175.1 Bacillota bacterium | reverse complement strand
GCGCACGCATATGGCATCGGCTCCTGCTGGATCAATCAGCTTCCCGGCATGACCCAGCTTCCGCAAATTCGAGCGCTGCTAAAAGAATTGGGTCTTCCGGAAGACCACATCGCCTTGAGCTCTGTTGTGCTTGGCTACCCAGCCGGTCAAACAGGACCTGCGGAGGAACGAAAGGATCGCGTGGCAATTCTATAAGCGCTATACCGGCACCGCTTCGCCTGCCCCGAGCATCACTACATAACGCTCCAGCACGGGGAGATTGGAAAGTGCCTCAAGCGCTTCGGCATACATCGCAAGCTGTCCAGAGTGCTTCTTTGCTGCGTCAAACGGGGTTTCATGCGGGAGCAGGGCGTCGGTCTTATAGTCGAGCAGCACCCATCCGCCGTTTTCAATAAAGCAGCAGTCGATTACGCCCTGCAGGAGCACCTGTTCGCCCGTTCCCTCCAACGGCAGCCGCTCCACGTCCACACTGGCGGCAAACTCCAGCTCCCGCTCCACGCGGGAGGAGGAACGCAGCCGCAGCCCCAAAGGGCTTTTCAAAAATGCGGCGATGTCCTGTGCATCCACAGCTTGCGCCTGGCGCTCGGATAACAGACCCTGCCCTACCATGCGGGAGAGTTCGTCCTGTACAAAGGCGCTTACGTCCCCCGTGGGAATTCGGGAAAGCACGATCTCCTTGAGCACAGTATGTGCATAAGTGCCGCGCTGCGCGCCAGTGAGGCGCGCACTCTCCCGCGCAAAGGCGGGCGCTTCCCGCAGGGAGACGGGATGCACGTGCATCAGCTCGCTTACGCTGCGCTTGGTGGGGATACTGGTGGCAGCCAAGTACGGGTAGTTCCAATCGAACCGCTCCCTGAGGATGGCGGAAAGCCGCACTGCCTCTTCCTGCTCCAGTTGAGGCGTTTCCGGCAAAGCAACTTGAATTTTGGTTGGAGTGCTCCGCATGGAAAAGCGTACAGGCAGCGCTTCATCCTGCATGGCCACGGGCAGCAGCCAGGAAAGCGCGCTCTGCGCTTTCGCGCAGTAGGCGGGGGTCAGCTCGGCCTTTTGCAGTTCCTTTGCCGTTTGCCATGCGTCCTTCATGCTGCCGATGAGGATCAGGCGGTGTTTTGCCCGCGTCATCCCTACATAGAGGATGCGCATTTCCTCGGCCAACTGCTCCCGCAGGAGCCTGTTTGCGATGGCCTGGCGGAAGAGTGTATCCCGCCGTACATGCCCTGCACGTACCCGTACTCCAAGGCCCAGGCCCGGCTCCGCTACAAGATCATCCTGGGCGGTGCGGCGGTTGAAGCGCTGGCCCAGGCCCGCGCAGAATACCACGGGGTATTCTAAGCCTTTTGAAGCATGCATGGAAAGTACGCGCACCACGTCCGCAGCGCCTGCCTGCGCGCGGCCCATATCTGCGGTGGCCGCCGCCTTGTCCATATACTGCAAAAAGCTCCACAAATCCAAAGGAAACCCTGCGTCCGCATACGCGCGCGCGCGTTCAATCAGGGCGTCCAAATTTGCCTGGCGCTCCTTGCCGCCGGGCAGCGCGCCCACGCAATCATAATACCCCGTTTCATCCATCAGCCAGGCAATAAATTCGGGCAGCGGAAGCAAGAGCGATTCTTTTTTGTACTTGGTCAGCAGCAGAATCACCTGCAGCGCACGGGAACCAAGCGCTGTGTTGTCCTGGCTGCATAGTTTCAGCCGGTCGATCCATGCTTCAACATTGTAGCCGGTGCGCAGTTCAATCAATTCCTCTAAAGTAAAGTGGAACACGGGCGAGCGCAGCACGCTGAGCATCGGGATATCCTGCCGCCGGTTGTCTATGACGCGCAACAGGTTTAAAAACACCTGAACTTCAATGGCGTCAAAATATCCGCCCGTCAGCTGCACATAGGCGGGGATGCCCATTTTTGCAAGCGTCTGCGCCCACGCTTCCGCGGCTCTGCGCTGCGCGCGCAGCAATATGGCAAAGTCGGAGTATTTAAGCGGACGCACGCCACCCTTTTTATCCGGGCAGCTCGCTTCCTCCATCAGCTTGCGGATGTGGTGTGCTGCAAGCATGGCCTCCGCTTCCGCGTCGTTGGCGATATACGCTTCCTCTTCCTCGTTTACGGCTTCCGCAGGATCCTGTTCCGGTTCATCCTCCAAAGTGTTTTCTTCCGGCGCATCCTCCAACCCCTCAGGGCCTAGCACTGCCTCCCCGCGCTCGATCACATCGCACTCCACGCCCGCAAGCGCGCTATCCTCCGGCATCTCGTCCGGGCATTTGAGCGAGGCGGTATCGTCATACGTTAGCTCGCCCACCTCTTTGGTCATGATCCGGGAGAATACGGCGTTTACGGCATTTATCACCGGGCGCTCGCTTCTAAAATTCGTGTTGAGGTGAATCTGCTTTCCCGGCGCATCCTCTTTGCCCGTATAGGTAGAAAGCTTTTCTAAAAATAACCCTGGATCAGCCTGGCGGAAGCGATAAATGGATTGCTTGACGTCCCCAACAAGGAAAACATTGTTCTCCTGCTTGCGGCGAACGGCCTCGATCAGGCATTCCTGTATGCGGCTGCTGTCCTGGTATTCGTCTACAAAAATATATCGAAAACGGTTCTGAAGCGCTTTTCGGGTCTCTTCCTCCTGCAATGCGCTTAATGCCAGGTGCTCCATATCCGAAAAATCCACCACGCCGTGCCCGCGTTTCAATTCCGCATACCGCTCATCCACATCCCGTACGAACGCGCACAAAGCATCTACCTGTGGGGCAATGCTGTGTAAAAATG
>JAEZIE010000085.1 GCA_023416175.1 Bacillota bacterium | reverse complement strand
CATCTGTGGTTCCAATGTAATAAAAGCATATCTGCCTTCGATTTTTTCCAATAACCTTTCTATAATCAACCTGGCCGCATTTGCGCCGATTTCTACAGCTGGCTGATTCATAGAAGATATTCTGGGGGAAATCAGCCCGGTGTCATCCACGCAGTCAAATGCAGCTACCGCCATATCCTGCGGAATCTCGTACCTGTTCTCCCGTAGTGCATGTATGGCGCCGTATGCCATATAGTTATTTGCAATCACCATGGCATCCGGACGCCTGGGCAGCATCAAAATTTTGCACATCTGGTCATAACCGGATTGCATTTTGAAGTCGCCCTCGCCCATCCAGTTTTCTGTAATCTGAATGCCCGCAGACTCCAGCGCCTGCTGAAAACCCCTTAGACGGTCGGCACCGGTGCTTTGATAAAGCGGGCCTGTAATCATCCCGATTTTCGTGTAGCCTCTCAATAGCAATTCCTGTGTCAAGTGTTTTGACGCGGAAATGTTATCGATCGATACGCAGTCAGAACCCGAAAAACCCGGAAGAATATTATCAAAACAAACCACCGGAACATCCGCCCTGATATAGCTCTTTAAAAGGTCTTCATTCTTGCCTACCGAAGCAATGATAAGGCCTGATATTTGCTTTTTCAGCAATACCCTGAGCGCATCTTCTTCACATTCCGGGCTTTCGTCCGTATTGCAAACCAGCACGGAATACCCGTTCTCACGGCAAATGGATTCTGCGCCCTTAATGACAGCCGAATAATATGTATTTGTAATATCAGGAATGACAATACCGATCGTTTTTGCATCCTTCAGGCGCAGAGAACGGGCCACCTCGTTCGGCTCATAGGCATGTTCGCGTAAAGCGCGCTGCACCAGTTTCCGCGTATCAGGGTCCACACGATCCCTTCCGTTCACCACCCTGGAAATGGTGGAAACGGACAGTCCGAGCTCTTTTGCAATGTCCTTCAGCTTTACCATATCTAGCGCACCCCTGATATTTGATATACGCCAACATAAAAACGTTTTTACATGATGGATATTCTAATTTAGTATGCATGATAAGCTGCTCATTCGTCAATGAAAAGATGGTGCATCACTGCCGGATCCGAATTGATCCAATCCCGAGGCGCAGATCACACCACTCCCGCGTCTTTTGACACGGGAACGGCGTGACTGCCCCAAATTATTTTGAAGCATCATCAGTATGGAATATCTTCGTCAATTCACCGGCGGTTTTAAACGCCAGGCCTCTTGCCTGCATGCCATCAATCAGTTTCCCAAGTTCCAAAAGCGCCCTTTCACCGCAGTTTTCGGTAATAAAACCGTCCGGAATAACGGTTGCCTCACCGAAGTTGTAGCTTGTTTCCATCGGCCAGAATTCCCACGGATGGATATACAGGCAAATGAACTTGGGAAGGTTATTCTCCTCGCAGAACTTCAGGAAGGAGTCGATGCGGGAAAGCAGGTACTCTGCACCCTTGGTGCGAAACAGCGGCCACTGGTCACGGTCCCGTTCGAGGCCGGGATCCTGGCTTTCCATTGTCATATCTGCAAAGTTCGGGATCTCCAATACCGTGGAATCCCCTTCCTTGGTCCAGTCCTCCCTGCTGGGATGATAGGGCATAAAGCGCTCCCGGTAGAAATACATCGGGTACGTGGCGTCGGACGTATAGCCCAATTCCTCCAATGCATTGACAACAGCCGTGGAACCCCACAGCCGCGGTGCACGAAATGCAGTGGGGCGGACGCCGGACGCCGCCTCAACCCACTGGGTGGCTAACGCAAGGCGCGGCTTAACCTCATGGGGCAGCAGCGGTTTGACGCCGGGCAAGGGGAACAGCTCATCGCCAACAGTCTCATGGTACAGGGAATGGCAGCCTACCTCATTGCCGCTGTCCGCAACCAGTTTTGCGATGTGTGGATTTTCCTTTGCACATTCCCCCGTGAAGTAAAAGGTTGCCTGAATGCCTTTTTGCGCAAATAGCTCGATCATCTTCGGCGTCGCGTTTTTGGTTCCTTCATAAAACGGCGTAAAACTTCCTACGTCCGTTTCCATGTCTACACCGATCATCGCGTACATTTTTTCGCTCATATTGATCTCCTTTGGTGGGTATGACTAATCTTGATGGAATATTTCTTCCATATCCTCATAATATACGGCTTCCTCGTGCCGCAGAAAGCAGGGCTTGGTATGCTGCCACCACTGCTGGGTCACCGGATCCGCAGCCATCTTTTCCATGTCTTTTTCGTAATCCGCACCTGTATACTCAAAATACGAAACAAGCTCGTTGCCCATCCTGTAAATCGAGTAGTTACAAAGGTTACATGTTTCTATGGTCTTTTTTACATCGGGCCATACCGCTGCGTGGAGCTTTTTGTATTCCTCAATCTTCTCGCTTTTCAGATACGCCCTTTGGCAAAACCTGCGTCTATTCATCGCCTGGACTCCGCTTCACCGTATTTGCCGTTTACCATGTATCAATCACGCTTGGTATTGCAGTCCACTAGCACAACAGCGAGCAGAATGACCCCTTTGACAACCCACTGCCAGAAGGTATTAATGCTCTGCAAGACCATGATATTGCTGATCACCTGTATAAAAAGCGCGCCGATTGCTACGCCGAAAATCCGGCCGCGGCCTCCACTTAATGAGGTGCCTCCGAGCACCACGATGGTCATCACGTCAAAAAGCAGGTTTTCGCCGATCATCACGTTTCCTGAAAGTGTTTTTGAGGTAAGGCCAAGCGCGCCTATCGCGGAAAGCAAAGCGCACAGCACAAACGAAAGGATGCCAACAAATTTTACGTTAATGCCGGAAAGCTTGGCGGCTTCGATGTTGCCTCCTATTGCGTAAAAGCTCC
>JAEZIE010000050.1 GCA_023416175.1 Bacillota bacterium | reverse complement strand
TTTGAAGAGACCATGAAGAAGTATTCCTGCTACTTCCTCAACGAGGAAGAGACAGAAAAGGTCACGAAGTATGTCATCAATGTAGAAAAGCTTGCGGTCAACCCCGCCGTAGTCGGTAAGCCTGCGGCCTGGATCGCGGAGCAGGCAGGGGTAACCGTCCCTTCGGATACCAAGATTCTTTTAGCAAAGCTCCCCCACCCCTCCCGCGAATACCCGCTCTCTTTAGAAAAGCTTTCCCCCGTACTTGCGTACTTTGTTGTTGAGGACGACAACCAGGGCTTTGCATACGCACAGAAGATGCTCGAGCTTGGCGGCCTTGGACACTCCGCCGTTATCCACTCCAACGACGAGGCGCTCTGCAAGGCTTATGGTGAGGCCATGAAGGTCGGCCGCGTGATTGCGAACTCCCCTTCCTCGCACGGCGCGATCGGCGATTTGTACAACACCAACACGCCGTCGCTGACGCTTGGGTGCGGTTCGTTCGGGCGCAACTCCACGACCTCCAACGTATCTTCCGTCAACCTCATCAACAAAAAACGCATCGCGCAGAGGAAAGTGAATATGCAGTGGTTCAAAATACCGCCCAAGATTTATTTCGAGGAGAACTCCGTGCAGTATTTGGAGCACATGCCCAACATCAGCCGCGCGTTTATCGTGACCGACCCCATGATGGTGCAGCTTGGTTATGTGGATAAGGTGCTCTACTACCTGCGCAAGCGCCAGGTTTACTGCCACAGCGAAATCTTTTCCGAAGTGGAGCCCGATCCTTCCGTGGACACCATTATGCGCGGCGTCAAGGCTATGAACGTGTTCCAGCCGGACGTTATCATCGCTTTGGGTGGCGGCTCCGCGATAGACGCGGCAAAGGGAATGTGGCTGTTCTACGAATATCCGGATACATCCTTTGACGGCCTGCGGCTGCGGTTCCTGGATATCCGCAAGCGTGCCTTCCATTTCCCCAACCTGGGCAAGAAGACGCAGATGGTGGCTATCCCCACCACCTCGGGTACGGGTTCCGAAGTCACTTCCTTCTCCGTCATTACAGATAAGGCGAACGGCAACGTGAAATATCCACTGGCCGATTATGAGCTCACGCCCGATGTCGCGATCATCGACCCGCAGTTTGTGCGGACGCTGCCGAAATCCATCGTGGCGGATACCGGCATGGACGTGCTGACCCACGCGATCGAGGCGTATGTTTCCATACTCGCTTCCGATTATACGAACGGCCTCGCGATAAAGGCAATTGAGCTGGTGTTCAAATACCTCTACCGCTCTTACAGCGATCCAAATGATACCGTGGCGCGCGAAAAGATGCACAACGCTTCCTGCATCGCGGGTATGGCGTTCACCAACGCGTTTTTAGGCATCAACCACTCCCTGGCGCACAAGCTGGGCGGCGAGTTCCATATCCCGCACGGCCGCGCAAATGCGGTGCTGCTGCCGCACGTCATCGCCTACAACGCACAGAAGCCCACCAAGTTTGCCGCGTTCCCGAAGTACGGCAAGTTTGTGGCGGATTACCGCTATGCGCAGATCGCACGCTACTTAGGCTTCCCCGGCGCAACCGAAGCGGAGCAGATACAAAGCCTCATCGAGGAAATTAAAAGCCTGATGAAGAAGATGAACATGCCACTTTCCATAAAAGACTGCGGCGTGGACGAAGCCACATTCCTCTCTAAAGCGCCCGTCCTGGCGGAACGCGCGTTTGAAGACCAGTGCACCACCGCAAACCCCCGCTATCCGTTGATCAGCGAGCTTGCGGACATCTACAAAAAAGCTTACTACGGGGAATAAGTGGTTCCTTAGAAGCAGGAAAGGGCGCTCCATTTTGGAGCGCCCTTTCTGTATCTGTTATATTTACAAAAACAGCTTGAGGATAACCAGCAGCACCACGCCGGGTACGCCGAATATGCCTGTTACAAGCGCGTTGACTGCGTTGAGCGGCAATGTGAAATCAAACAGCGCGCCACCGACGAGATTGATGATGGTAAGCGCGATAAACCCGATAATGCTGCTGAAAATGAGCTTGCCAATCCATTTGAGCGGCACGACCAGCACCATAGCCAGCACATAAAGTACTACAAGCCCCGCCGCAAACGCCAACAGTATCCCTACGATATCCATACCCTCACTCCATTGCTATGCCTTCGTCCAAGCATATGCACGGGCAGGGCAGGCTATGCCGCACGTCTACCCGCCTAGCTGCTCATATTGCGGTCAGCATTGCGTAAAAGATAAATATAGCGCTTCTTCGCCGTCTCCATTTGGTATACGGCGTAATCCACTAGTTCAGGGTCCGAAACGCTTTCAAAATAGGCCGTGGCCTTTTTCCAATCCTCAAGCGCATGCTGTACCTGTTCGCGGTAAGCACGGTCCTCCCGCTGTGTCGACAACATCGTCCGCGTCGGCCGTGTACTTGGTGCGGGCGTCTCAGCTGCCAGCTCCGGCCCTTCTTCCTCTTCCGCGCGGAACAGCCAATCCTGCAAGCGCTGCGAAAACTTTTTTTTGCCGGGCACGGATGCAGGCACGGGGACCGGGCCGGTTTCCGGCGAATAAGGCTTTTCTTCGTCCCCCTGACTAAAATCCAGCGGGTCGTAATGGTTCCAAATTTTCCTCATGGGAAATCCTCCTTGTGTACGCTTGTTTACACAAGTATTCCCAAAAGATAGGTGTCATAACCCCTTCAAACAGAAATCGAATTTTCTTTGATCAGCTACTGTAGCATTTCCTGTGCCCAAACTGCTGCGTGCTTCTCCGCCGCTTCCTGCCCAAGCGAGTTCCCCTCTACCGGCAGGGCAAACACCCGCTTAAGCGTTCCCCCGCGCTTTTCAATGAGCTTAGTAAGCCGTGCAACGAGCTTTTGGGGCGTTTCCAAGGCCGGATCCGCCTTGGTGACAAACGCAAATACCGTCTTCCCGCTGCAATCCAACGTTCGAAGAAGCGTATTGATGGCCGGAGGCGTAGTGCCTGCCCATACCGGCATGCCGAGAACGAGGATGTCGGAATGTTCCGTATCGGGCAGCGCTTTTAATCTGGATCCCAAATGAAACGCCGCCTGCATACCGCCGACAAAAAAATCCTTCTCAGGCCTTTTGCGCTTTTCCTCCAGCAGGAAGAGTTGAGCGGGCAGCGCGCCTGAAAGCGCCTTGGCGCAGGCTGCCGTGTTGCCCGTATTGGAATATGCGATGATGGTTGCGTTCATTGCGTTTACTCCTGTATGGAAGAAGATGTTGCAGCCTCCAGCGGCATGGCGAATTTTCCATCCTTGAAATGCCAGTCTGCCCATTGTTCAACGGGAAGCGAGGAGGCCGTTGCAGCCGCCTGTATTCCCGTACCGAAGGAAAGTATATTATTTTCGATCAGCAACAGAACGTTTTCCCCGTCCCAGTTCACGGAAGCGGCGTATCCTGTATCCGTTTTTGTGATTGTCCCGCTGCGTAAGGTCCCGTCTTGCTGTGACCATTGCCCGGAAAGAACGTTGGCTGAAAGACTTCCGCTGATGCTACCAAGCTCAGTAAATGTGCAGGTAAACGTGCAGCCATCCATGGTTTTAACGACACTGCCCGTGCCTTCCACTCCTCCAAAGAGGATGCCGTCCCAAGTCTTTTTATCGTTTGGGTTCTGCCATAGCCCAGCCTGAGCGCCAAAGAGTTGTTTAAGGCGCAGGATGTGTTGCTCCAAGGCTAACGCTTCGTCAACCGCCGAGCTGTCTTCCTTCGAAAGCGCATGCAACGCATCCCCATAGGGCTCATACGCATGATAGAACCCGTTCAAAAACACTTTCAGAGGATTTTCTTCCTCCGGAACGGGCGTTTCTTCCGGTTCCTTTTCCGCCTCCTCCGCCAAAACCGGGGCAGGCGTCCGTGCGGGCCTTAGGAGCATGGCGCAGCCGGAACATAGAATTGCTATGGCTAACGCACAGGCAAACAGCAGAAGCCTGTTTACAAAAGCGCGCGCATGATCGCTTTTTCCCCATCCTATGTATAGCATAAGCGGTCAACGGACCTGGCCGTTCCCCCGTACGATGTATTTGACGCTGGTGAGTTCGTCCAACCCCATGGGACCGCGCGCGTGCAGCTTCTGCGTGCTGATGCCGATCTCCGCCCCAAAGCCGAATTCCTCGCCGTCGGTAAAGCGCGTGGAGGCGTTGACATATACGGCAGCGGCATCCACTTCGTTTAAAAAGCGCTCGGCGCTGAAGTAATCGCTGGTGACGATGCATTCGCTGTGGCGGGTGCCGTACTGGTTGATGTGCGATATCGCCTCATCCAGCGTATCCACGACCTTAAGCGCCAGAATATAATCGTCATATTCCGTAGCCCAGTCTTCCTCTGTGGCCTCTTTGATACCGGGAAGCAGTGCCACGGCGCGCGGGCAGCCCCTTAACTCCACACCGCGCTCCAGCATGGGCGCGACGATGGCAGGAAGGTTCTTCTCCGCCATGCCTTTTTGTACCAGCAGCGTTTCCATGGAATTGCATACCGCCGGGCGGGAAACCTTGGCGTTATAGGCGATTTCTTTCGCCATTTCCACATCGGCCGTATCGTCAATATACGTGTGGCAGTTTCCTAACCCCGTTTCAATGACGGGCACCGTGGCGTTTTCCACCACCGAGCGGATGAGCGTGGCACCCCCGCGCGGAATGAGAACATCCAGGTATCCGTTAAGGCGCATCATCTGAGTCGCCGTTTCCCGCGACGTATCCCGTACAAGCTGGATGCAGCCTTCGGGCAGCCCCGCCGCATAGGCCGCGCGGGCAATGACGTCCGTTATGGCGGAGTTGGAATGAATGGCCTCCGAGCCGCCGCGCAAAAGCACCGCGTTGCCGGATTTGATACACAGGCCGACCGCATCCGAGGTCACGTTCGGACGCGCCTCGTAAATAATCCCAATGACGCCGAGTGGTACGCGCCGCTTGCCTATGGCGAGGCCATTGGGTCTTTTGGCCACAAAATCTTCCCTGCCGATAGGATCGGGCAGGGCCGCCACCTTCCTTAGTCCGTTGGCCATGCCTATCATGCGCTTTTCGTCCAATTTTAGCCGGTCCAGCATGGCTTCCGGCTTTCCGGCAGCGCGTGCGGCGGCCACGTCCAATTCGTTTTGCACTAAAATAGAAGCCGTGTTCGCGATAAGCGCCTCCGCCATTGCATTTAGCGCCGCGTCCCGCACGGGAGCAGACAGCGTCAGCATTGCATAAGAAGCTTTTTTTACAGCGGCGGCCTGTTCGTGTAGTGTCATACTTTGCCCTCCAGTAAGCGTACTGGCCATTTCATGCCGTTTTTTCCAGTATACCCCCTCCTTTTCTGCTGTGCAAGCAGCAGGGTATGCTATTGCATAGAAAAAGCGGCGTCCGGAAAGGCCGCCGCTTTATTATTTCTTATTCGAGTTAGGGCTCCAGCCCTTCCAGATAGACGTTGATCTCCTCCAAATTGTCAAACACAAGCCCTTCCTCCAGCTTCGTAAGCTCCTCCTCGGGCAGGTAGGAGATATCATAGGTCAGGGTTGTAACGTTTTCCTTTTCCAGATCCATTTCATCCGTCTGGGAGATGGAAAGCCTGTTCTCGTCATCCAGGAACAGCACCACATGCTTGGGGCAATAACGATCGAGTTCGCGCTCTATCACCGCGCGCTCGCCGGTCAACTCCACCACTTTCGCGTCGGAGTACTTTTCCTCAATCTGTGTTTTGTTCATTCCCACCAAGGGTCCGCCCGTTTCCTGCCGTTGCTCCGTATGTCCGCCGCACAGAAGGAATGTATATTTTGTAATCACCAGCGTATCCGGTAAAATGCTCTGTTCGCCTATTTTATCGACCTGCTCGGCCAAAGGCGTCGGTTCCGGCGTAGCTTTTACTTGCAGATCGCTTATGGAGAATCCGCCCCATACGCCAAACGCGAGCACGAGCACCATATAAAGCAACAGTTTCCCATTTTGTTTCCACCATTGCATGAAACCCACCTCCTAAAGGGCATTCGGTTCTCCATTATGTATGCCCAAGTACTTTCCAGTTGATACCCACTTGCAGTATAATAGTGGCAAACAGCCGGATTGGAGCGTGAAATGTATGGCGAAACAGCCGTATTTGGATGAAATAGTCGAAGAAAAACCGCTTTGGCGCGACCGCAAGCGCATTCTTGGCATGCCGCTGAGTTTTACCGTCTATGAGGTGGATAAAGATCGCTTCACGACGCGAAAAGGGTTATTCCGTACTGAGACCAATGAAATTCTCCTGTATCGTATTCTGGATATCAAACTTGTGCGCACGCTGGGGCAAAAGATATTCGGCGTAGGCACCATCACGCTTTTCAGTGCGGACCAGACGCACGAAACCATGGAAATCAAGAACATCGCGAAGCCGGATGCGGTCCGCAAATTTTTAAGCCGCATCATCGAGCAGGAGCGCAGGGAAAAGGGCCTGACCGGCCGTGAAATCTATGGGGCAGCAGGCCTTATTAGGGATGAAGACGCTATCCCCAACCACTCTTTTGCGGACGTTGACGGGGACGGGATACCGGACTGATGCGATATGCTTGCTAACATACTTGCGTTCCTTTACCTGTGCGCGTATCTTGCCGCAGGGCAATTCATTGCACGCGCCTTGTTCGCTGCGGAACGCCCGCTGTTCCGCTGGTGGATGGGGGGCGTTTTCTCGCTATTGCTTTTGTTGTGGCTGCCCGCGCTATTTGGGTTTTTGCTCGGGTTCACTCTTTTGGCCCAACTTCTTGCGCTGCTTATCTGCGCCGCAACAGGCATAGCCGCTTTCCTGATAGGAAGAAAAAAGCCGGTCATGTCCGTTACGGCCGCCGAGCTTCGCCCGGTGCTGTTGACCCTGATGCCGCTCTTTCTTTTAGGCGGATACCTGTTTTTCACCCACATTATCCGGCCAGTTGATGGTGCGCTGCATGCGGGCCAATCCACATTCGGGGACCTGCCGCTGCATCTTGGGCTTGTCACCAGCATCGCGGAACAGGGAACATTCCCACCGCAGTATTCCATATTCCCGGGCACGGCGGTGGGCTACCCGTTCCTTTGTGATAGCGTCAGCGCCACGTTCTATGCGCTGGGTGCATCCTTGCGCGTATCCATGCTGCTGCCCGCGCTGCTTGCCTATGCGCTGGTGCTTTTAGGCGTCTACTGCTTCTTCTTGCAGTGGCAGAAAAAAACCGGCACTGCTATATTCTCCACGCTTTTGTTTTTCTTAGGAGGAGGCTTTGGGTTCTGGTATTTTCTTGACCTGTGGAAGATGAACCCGGAAGCCTTTACCCGGATCTTCACCGGCTTTTACAATACGCCCACCAATCTCCCCGATATCGGCTTAAGATGGGTCAACCCGATTGCGGATATGCTGATTCCCCAACGCGCCACGCTGTTTGGGTGGGCGTTATTATTCCCGGCGCTGTACCTGCTCCGGCGCGCGGCATTTGAGCAGGAACCAAAGCTGTTTGTGCCGCTAGGGATCATCGCAGGCTGTATGCCGCTTGTCCACACGCATTCCTTCCTGGCGCTCGGCATGGTCAGCGTGGTATATGTGCTGTACGCATTTATTTCCCGGCAGAAGAAAGCAATTTTGTTGGGCTGGGTCAGGTACGGACTCATTGCCTTGTCTCTGGCGCTGCCACAACTCATTTTGTTTACGTTCCGGCAATCCGGCGATTTTTTGCAGACGCATTTTAACTGGGGGAACGAAACCGACTCCTACCTGTGGTTCTATATCAAGAACCTCGGCCTACTCTTCCTGCTGATGCCCATCGCGTTTTTTCGGCTGCCCAAAGAGGAAAAGGTATTCTACGGTGGGGCCGTGCTCATTTGGTTCTTCTCGGAGTTTTTGCTGTTCCAGCCCAACCCGTACGACAACAACAAGCTGCTATTTGTATGGTTCGCGTTCACCTGCGGCATAGTAGCAAGGCTGCTTGTGGATCTGTATGAGCAATTGCACAGCTTCGCGGGCAGGCGGTATCTTGCGGGTGTGACGCTTTGCGCCCTGTTCCTTTCCGGCACATTGACGCTCGCGCGCGAGACGATCAGCGATTACGAGCAGTTCAGCGCAGATGAAGCGGCGGCGGCAGCCTATATCAACGAGAGCGCAGCGCCCGACGCGCTGTTTTTAACGGCCACCAACCACAACAATTCCGTCTCCTCCCTCACTGGCCGCAACATTTTATGCGGTACAGGCTCCTACCTCTACTACCACGGGCTCGATTATGAAACGCGGGAACAGCAGGTCAAGCTGCTGTTTGAGCAACCTGAAGCCTGCTTTGACGCGCTAAAAGAAACCTACGGCCTCGATTATGTATTCGTAAGCAATTATGAGCGCTATACGTATGGGGTGAACGAGGAATTTTTTTCACAGTTCCCGGTGGTATACGAGAACAGCACGGTAACGATCTATGATGTGAGAGACTGAATATGAAATAACAAAAAAGGAACGGTAACACCGTTCCTTTTTTGTTGTATTTACTTTTCATCCAACCCCAGCAGGAACCGGTACAGCGGCTTTAGCAGCAAGAAGCCTTCATTGATTTCATCCACCAGCTCCGGCTTCATGGTATTTGACAGTTCTTTGGAAGAGAAGCAGAAGGACAGACTGCGTTTATTGAGCCAGGGCCGGATCTCTTCCGGCGCGTCCGAAAACCGCTGCCTTTTAAACTCCTCCCCCTGCCATGAAAACCGCGACGCGAACGCGGGATTGTTGACGATCTCCAAAAAATGCTGCGGCCGGGCAAGCATGCGGCGTCTAGCATCCGCCATGAACTGCGGAAGCGGATAATACATGCCCATGCCGTAGCCATATGCTGTGCGTTCAAACTCAGCGTAAAGCACAAAGCTCTCCCCCGTGGATGCCCCGGGATACTTAAAAGAAAGGAACGCATGGTCCCGGTACGGGGACTTGTCCTTGGTATAGCGGGTATCCCTACGGATACGCGATACGACGGCGGAAGGCCGAACGTTAAAGCTGGGGTCTACTTTTAGCGCAGCTTCCCCCAATGCGTCGGCCAGCGCGAGCATGGGCTCCTTTACGCTTTTTTCGTAGCGCTTACGGTTTTCTTCAAAGAAAGAATGCTCGTTGTTGAAAGCGATCTCCCAGAAAAAACGATAGGTATCCTCGGTGAGGCCGGAAAATGTATGCATATTGACCCCTCTGTCTGCTTTTCTTTTGCAAGCAACAGCGGAGGAGGCAAGCCTCCCCCGCATGACGTTTACGTCTGTTTCTTATTTATCCTCTGTGCTGCGTACCCTGTGCACCCGATTGCGGATATCCGGCGAGGCCTGAGGCGGCTTTTGCTCGGGCTCCGGCTCCACACGGCGTACCTGATGCTGCTGCGGGACGCGCGGCTGGAACGGAACCCTTTCCTGTGGCTGAATGGGCATGCGCTCCTGAGGCTGAATGGGCGTACGTTCCTTTGGCTGAATGGGCGTACGTTCCTGTGGCTGAACTGATGCTCTTTCCTGCGGTTGTACCGGTGTACGGGAAGGAGCAGGCTGGTATACCGGTCTCTCCGTGCTGCGTTCCACCGGGATAGAGCGGGTCTCGCTGGAAAAGTCCACCGGCTCTCTTTGCGGCTGCGCAAACCGGGAGGCCCTGCCTGTGCTCTGCTCCGAAGGGTAAGGCTGAGACTGTGCTTCGCGTTCGGCAGCATTCACGCGTGCCTGCGCGGCGCTGCGCGCACGGGGCAGTTCATCCGGCTCCTCTTCTTCCAAAGTAGCGTTGCGCTTGCGCTCATAGATGGAAAGGGCTAATAGCGCAATGCCCGCTACCGCCATCAGCGCGGCAAGCACGATGAGCACGGTAACCAATGTTCCGCTCATGCCGCC
>JAEZIE010000046.1 GCA_023416175.1 Bacillota bacterium | reverse complement strand
GCTCAATCCAGCGATTGCAGAATACCGTGGGTGAGAGAGGCGGCAGCCTTTATGTCATCACGCCATGCATCACTGCCGTGATACCAAAACTCGGTTACATAACGGCGTACGCCAAGCTGCCAACAGGTATGGAGCGCAGCTTTAAAATCGACATGACCGGCCCCAAGAGGCATATCGCGGTATATTCCCGGAAGCGTTTCTTTCATATGGAGCGCGATGATGTGCCCGGCTCCCGTTTTGAGATCTTCCGGGACCGAAACGCCATAAAGCAGAGAAGCGTTGGTCACGTTGCCAAGATCGGGATAAATCCCCGAATAAGGCGACGATATCGTGTTCAAATAGTACATCGCCTTTTGGACGGTATCCATAAAGGGCGTCTCCATCGTTTCAAACCCGATCATTACGCCGTATTTCGCTGCCATAGCGGCGCACTCCCTCAAATGATCCTGAAACCCTTTAACGGTATCGGGCGTTGATTGCTCATAATATACGTCATATCCTGGAATTTGAACATATCGGATCCCCAGGTCAGACGCCAATGCAAGCGACTTATCCAAAATTTCAAGGCCCCGCGCACAAGCAGCGGGATTGGTGCTTCCCAGCGGATACTTTCTATGCGCGCTCAGACAAATGCTGCCGAATGGAAGACCCATATCCCGAGCGGTGTTGTAAAGTTCTGTCCTTTCACGGCTTGTCCAATCCAACCTCGCAAGGCGAATATCCGACTCATCAATTGAGAGTTCGAGATAGTCAAACCCGGCTGCCTTCGCGGCTACCATACGTTCTTTCCATGTCAAATCTGCTGGCATAGCCTTCTCGTATAAGCCTATCTGATAGTTCCGCATATTTCATTCGTTCCTTAAAGGCGCTTGTATCCAAACGCAAAATTCCATCATTTGTAACAGACACCCAAAAATGGCGAGAATCACTGCAACTGCTGTACGTCGTTCCAGATACCGTCCAGACTGTTGATTGCCTTTAAATACAAGGCATACTTTTTCCGGTATGCTTCTACATGATCGGGATTGGGCAGAACCGCCGATGAGATATGTGTCATGGCGCTGATTGCGTCCTCAATGGAAGGTTGATCCCCTGATGCTACCGCAGCGCACATGGCGCAACCCAGCGCGCCTGTTTCTTTCGCTGAAACCGTCTCCACAGGCAGTTCCATGACATCCGCAAACATCTGCGTCCAAACAGAAGACTTTGCAACGCCGCCCGACAAGCGGATTCCCTTGGGCAGATCCCCGCGTGTTTTTAACAATTTATCGAGGTGGTATTTATGCGAGAAGCAGACGCCCTCATATACGGCACGCAGGATATGAGCTCTGGTATGATTGGCCCCGATTCCGATAAAGCAGCCTTTCGCATTGGGATGTACATTCGTACCAAGAATAAACGGCAAGAAGAGAGGACAAAACTCATGAGCAGGAATAGAGGCGATCTGGCGGTTGATATCATCATAAACGCTTCTGCCTTTATCCGCCTGCGCCACCAATTCCGGACAGAGGGTTTTTAAAATCCACTCCTGATTGCCGGCCGACGTTGGGCTGCATTCTTCGATCAGGTAGTACTCCTTCATGGCGAACAGAGAATTCATCCATGCCGTACCATCGGTTACAGGCGTCTTTCGAATATACTCGTTAATGCTCCAAGTACCCGCAATCATGCAGATATTTGTATCGTCCGTAATGCCCACGGCAAGAGCGCAGGCGTCAATATCAAAAAGACCTCCGGCAACAGGCGTACCTGCTTTTAGCCCCGTCCTTGCGGCAGCTTCGCAACTAACCGTACCGCAAACCTCAGCCGCTCCTTTTAACGGCGGCAGTGCATCCATCAGCTCTTCAAGGCCAAAGAGCGCCATCAGGTTATAATCGTAATTGCGCGTATACAGATTGACAAGATTAGCGCCCGAATAATCGGAGTATTCTCCGTAAGCTTCTCCCGTCAGACGAAAGCGAATGTAATCCTTGCAGGAGAAAATCCATTCCACATTATTGAGCGTTTCGGGTTCGTGCTCCTTAAGCCATGCTAAAAGCGCTACCGGCTGACAAGGCATAATATGCTGGCAGCTGAGCTGAAAAACCGCCTCCGCAGTGCCGTCTTTCTCCCATTTGAGCGGATATTCCCCTGCGCGGTTATCCGTAGAGCCTATTCCCTTGCGGGCGGGTTTGCCGTCCTTCCCCCATAGATATAGCCCCTTGCCATGTCCGCATATCGCGAGGCAACGAATATCTTCGCCAGAGACGCCCGTTTTTTTCAGCAGATCACGCAGGACGGTGCAATTGGCCTCCCACATTGCTTCCATATCCCGCTCGGCATAATCGGGCAGGAAGGATTCGGTGAGTGTGTGTGCTGAAGCAACGCCCACTTCTTCTCCATTTTCCGTATATAGAGCGGCTTTTGTTGTTGTTCCGCCGTTGTCCAGCCCAATATAATACTTCATCCGCCCGCTCCCTTATGAGAATTGCTTGTATCCTTGAGCCACTATGGGTTTATAACAGGTGACTGTTTTGTCCTTTGGCACGGTAGGGCGCCGTGCTGCTTCGTTCTAACAATTTTGTTCCTACCTGCATCTTGGTAATGGAGGAAAACGGATATTGGATCCGGTCACAAAGGATGCGGACAGCCCAGATACCCATGTCTGCACAGGAGACTTCCATTGTCGTCAGCGGCGGATCGGAGATTGTAGAGAACGGAATGCTGTCAAACCCTACAATAGAGATATCTTCCGGGATCCGAATTTTAAATTCTTTAAACGCTTTCATCGCGCCTAATGCAATACTGTCATTGTTGGCAACCAAAGCGGAAGGAAACTTTACGCCTTCCTCCAGCATTGCGAGTATGGACTGATATGCGCCATCCGGCGTAGGATGCACCGTATAGACGAGTGCCGGGTCAAACGTATAGCCCAGCCGCGTGAGGGCATGTTCAAATGTTGTTCTGCGCACATTGCAGTTGCTGGATGGAAGCATATTGGCAATAAATCCGATTTGGGGATGTCCTAAAGAAGAAAGATGGGATACCGCCCGGAAAATTGCCTCCTCGTTGTTCATGGTGATACAGTTGTAGTCCAGCATTGGCAGATAGTTATCCAAAATCACCATGGGGGTCGATATGTTGGTGACATGTTCCATATTATCTGCTGTCAATTCCGTTCCCAGCAATAGTATGCCATCCGTGGGGTCCTGTTCGGCCAGCGTGGCGATTTCATCCAGCTGGTTCTCACCATAAGCGGTCATGATAAGATTGTAGCCCTGTCTCCGGCATTCCTTCTCAACGGCATCAATGATAGCGTTGACAAAACCGGGATTGCCGTCAACCAACATGGCATGTTTCTTATATTTGATAAAGCGGATGCTCTTCTTTGCTTTTTGATCAGAACGTTTGTTGATCCGATACCCGTTCTCTTCTAGAATTTTTATAATTTGTCGCCGCTTTTCAGGCCCTACGCCTTCGCGATTATTCAGCACCATTGAAACCGTTGCCGGTGAAACCTTGGCCAAATCAGCAATTTCTTTTAATTTCATTTTGCTCTTCTCCAACAGCATCTTTTCATCAAATATAGCCTGACTAAGATCGTTGTTACTGAGTATATACCAAGCTTTACATAAACGCAAGCTAAATATTTAGTAATCTGTGACAACGCATATATGGATGCATTGCTTGCGACTTTATAAACGTCAGGTTGAAGCTTTAAGCAGAAAACCGCTCATATATCTCGGAATATATACAAAATCCGCCGAATTCAGGGGGCATTCGAAAAGGGTAGTCAAAAGTATTACTAAACATTTTAGTAATATTTATATAAATTTAAGCAATAATATTTTGATTATTGTGTTGACATCACTAGAACACCGTGCTAATATTTAATAAAAATTTGGCAATCATTCAAGTCGTTATAGATTCACCCAAGTCTCTCAATTGGCTTAAGTAAGGAGATTTCACCCTAGATAACTACAAATGTGGTTTACTAAAAATGGCCAATTGTTATCTTTATGCTAATAATTCGCCGCACCGGCATGAGCCGGATGGTTCCTCTTCGACAATGCGACAACCAAAACGTAACAGTAAATTTTTGGTGCAAAGCTGGTTTCACCCTTCTCAAATTGCAAGCGATGTAGGCATTGGACGAAAGCCTGCCATCACTCATTGAAACACAAAGGAGAATGAAATATGAAAGTGTATTGCAAGGGCGCCGGTGAAAGATACACCCCTTTTAGCCACTTCGGCATGACAACGCAGGTAATCTTTAATCCGGAAAGCGGCTGCAAACATGCCAATATCACTTTGTCCACAGTACAGAAGGGTGCTGGCAGTGTGGACGAGGTTCATGAAAATTCCGATCAGGTTTTCTATGTTCTCAAGGGTGAAGCGAGAGTGAGCGCGAATGGCAAGCTCCTTCATGTGCTGCATGAAGGCGATGCCATTATGATAGAGGCGGGTGACATTCATGCTGTCACGAATGAATGCGATGAGGATTGCGTTTATATCGCTGTCACTGTGCCCCCGCTGGACAAAACACATTAACTATATTCAGAATGGGAGAGTTGTTCAATGAAGAAAGTATGTAAGCCTTATAACTTCAGTTCCTTTAAAACGAATGCCGATTTTTCAGCCGCAATGGCTGCGGACGGTATGAATTTTCCCATTTCTGATGACGTGTCCATCCTTATGGAACCTGTGACCCTGGCCAATGGGCATGTCATCCCCAACCGCATGGTGATCCAACCCCTGGAGGGTTTTGATGGAACAGAGGACGGAAATCCCTCGGATTTGATCTTCCGCCGTTATAAAAGGTATGCCGAGGGCGGCGCAGGCCTGATTTGGTATGAATCCATTACGGTTGCCGATGATGGACGCTGCAATCCGCTGCAGATGATTATTAAGAAGGAAACCGTCCCCGAAATTAAACGCCTGGTAGAGGAAACTGATGCCGCAGCCATTGCAAAGTACGGCAGAAAACCCTATAACGTATTGCAATTGACGCATTCCGGCCGCCGCAGCACCAATGCTCAGTGGAAGTCCACCCCTTTAGCTGTCGTACCCAATCCCTATATCGATCATCACAACTCTATCGACGGGCAGTCCGGCGAAATTACATTTGCAACCGATGAGAAAATTGAAGAGATCGTGGAAGGTTTCATCCATGGTGCAGAGTTGGCAGTAGAATGCGGGTTTGATTCGGTTGACGTGAAAATCTGTCACGAATATATCCTGCGCGAATTGCTGGCTGCTTACAATCGTCCCGGTAAATATGGCGGAAGCTTTGAGAACCGTATCCGTGCAACGTTCGATGTTATCCACGGAATCAAGGAACGCTGCGGCGATAAGATTGATATCTGCGTGCGCCTGAATGCCTATGACTGCATCCCGTGGCCGCACGGCTGGGGCATGAAGCAGGAAGAAGGCGTTATGGAACCCGACCCCACCGAAGTGATCAAGCTGTGTAACATGTTGGTCGCAGAGGGCGTGGACCTGATCAATCTGTCCACCATGATGCCCCGTTATCAGCCCACCGGCCGCGGTTACCTGGCCGAGTTGGAAGCAGACGCCGTAATCGAGCCCTATAAGGGAACCTATGCGCTGCTCGACATGACACGGCGTATCAAAGAGGCTGTACCCGGGGGTACGTTTGTCTGCACAGGCCTTTCTTGGTGTGAAAACTTTGGCGGCGCGGTTGGTGCGGGCGGTATCAAAGAAGGCTGGTTTGACTTGGCGGGCTTTGGCCGCCAGGCATTTGCATATCCCGATTTTGCCGAGGATCTCATGAAGACCGGCAACATGGTCCGTTCGAAATGCTGCATCACCTGTGACAAGTGCTATGACCTGATTCAAAAGGGACATGTACAGTCTGGCTGTGTCATCCGCGATCAGGAAGTTTATCTGCCGCTGTACCGGAAGTATGTCATGAAAAAAGAGAGCTGACCGTATCAATCCTGCTTTAAAGGGGAGTTACACATGAAATATAAGAAATTTAACAATACGGATTTGGTGGTCTCGCCTGTTTGCCTTGGCACGGTCAACTATGGTACGGCCTTAAATGAGCAGGACGCCAAGACACAGATCAGCGAATTTCTGGATGTGGGTGGAAACTTTCTAGATACCGCTCATATCTACGGCGATTGGGGTGATGGCCCCAAATGTATCAGCGAGCGCGTCATCGGAAAATGGATCAAAGAAAATGGCCGTCGCGACCAGATCGTTCTTGCCACCAAAGGGTCGCACCCGGACTGGGGCTATATGGATATCCCCCGCGTAAACCAAAAATGTATTGAAAAGGATATCCATGAAAGCCTTGAATATTTGAACACGGATTACATCGATGTATATTTCTTGCACCGTGACGATCCCAACACTTCGGTTGCGGAAATTATGGAATGCCTCGAAAACGCCCGCAGAGCCGGAAAAATCCGGTATTATGGCTGCTCAAACTGGGCGCTGCCCCGTATCAAAGAGGCGCAGGCTTATTGCAAAGCACATGGGCTTCAGGGTTTTACCTTTAACCAGTTGATGTGGAGCCTCGCGGATGTGAACTTCTACAATCTGCCTGATAAAACCTTCATCCTGATGGATGAAGAAACCCGCGCGTACCACGCGGATACCGGCATGAATGTCATGGCGTATATGTCCATTGCAAAAGGATACTTTGCGCGCAGGGCAGCAGGCGAGCGCCTGCCCGCTAGCGTTACGGATGTTTACGAAAGCCCCTCGAATGAAGCAATCTACCAGCTTGCACAGACGGTTGCCGCCGAGGGGAAATACTCCTACATGGACCTTTCTTACATGTATATCATGGGGGAAAAGCTCTTCCCGTCTGTTCCCATCGCATCCTTTGACAACATGGACCACCTCAACGAGTGCGCTCGCTGCATGGAAAAGCCCATACCGGAGGACATCATTGAGAAGTTCGCTCAGCTCAAGAAGTTCGTGTACTGGAAGTAACACGGCGATAGGCCGGAAGCAAGGAGTTATTATGAACGAACAAACCATTTTACAGGGCTATGCATATGCCAAAGAAGTATATGCAGCCCATGGCGTAGATACAGATGCCGCGATCAAACTTGCGGATGCGGTACCAATTACCATGCACAGCTGGCAGGGCGACGATCTGGTTGGCTTTGATGGCAGCGGCGCGCTGACAGGCGGCATTGCTACCACCGGAAACTATCCGGGGCGCGCCCGTACCGCAGAAGAGCTGCGCGCGGACATCAACAAGGCCATCTCGCTCATTCCCGGCAAACTCCGTATCGGGCTGCATTCTTGCCACGCAGAGCCCAGAGGAAAAAAGGTAGACCGCGACGCCTACACG
This sequence comes from Bacillota bacterium, assembly GCA_023416175.1. Classification (GTDB taxonomy): domain Bacteria; phylum Bacillota; class Clostridia; order Christensenellales; family CAG-138; genus JAEYLA01. Next base: position 2,836 of record JAEZIE010000046.1, on the reverse strand, counting down.
ATTGAACTATTCCAGAACTGGGTGGACTGGGCAAAAGAATACAACTTACCGTTGGATTTTAACCCGACGTTTTTCTCCCACCCCAAAATGGATGGCGATTTTTCTTTGGCAAGCACGGATGCGGGCAAGAGAAAATTCTGGGTGGAGCATGGGAAACGCTGCCGCGAAATCGGCGCTGAATTCGGTAAGCAGCTGGGTACCCCCTGTATCACAAATTTCTGGATGCCCGATGGGTACAAGGATATCCCCGCCGATACGGCCACGCCGCGTCTTCGCATGATCGACTCTTTAAATGAAATCTTTGCTGAAAAGATTGATCCCGCATACGAAGTGGATTCTTTGGAAAGTAAGCTGTTTGGCCTTGGTATTGAGAGCTATACGGTGGTCAGCCATGAATTCGCGCTCAACTATTGCTTGAAGAACAACAAGTATGTATGCCTTGATGCTGGTCATTTTCATCCAACGGAATCCATCGCCTCCAAGCTGACGGCCATTGCGCCCTTTGCTGAGGGTATCATGCTTCATGTCAGCCGCGGTGTGCGCTGGGATAGCGACCATGTGGTGATTTGGGATGACCAACTGCAGCACATTATGAATGAGATCATCCATAACGGATATGAGAACAAAGTCCATATCGGTCTGGATTATTTTGACGCATCCATCAACCGCATTGCGGCATGGGCAATCGGCACGCGCAACCCAAGAAAAGCCATTCTCCATGCATACCTGGCATCTCTTCAGGACAGCCGCAATGCAGAGCGTGCGGGCGATTACACCTCGCGGCTCGCGCTTTTAGAAGAAAACAAATCTCTGCCGTTCGCGCCCGTATGGGACTATTATTGCATGATCTCCGACGTTCCGGTGGGACGCGAATGGATCAGGCAGGTCAAAGAGTATGAAAGCAGGGTTCTATCCCAGCGCTAATTCCATTCGTCCCTATAACGCCGTTAAAGGAAAGTACTATGGCTTTTGCGGACATCTTCTAATCGAGAAGGAGCAACAGAACTATGGAGGCCATCGGCAAAACAACGTGGCTGATTCCAGATATGTACTGGCCGGAAATTACATCCGAAGGGCATTACGTAAGCCACGAATCCATTTGCGTATTGAATACATCCGACCAAGAATGTAGGCTGGATCTCGTTTTGTACTTTGAAGACCGTGCGCCCATAGACGGATATTCGGTTGTCTGCCCGGCGCAAAGAACCCATCACATCCGAATGGACCATTTATGCGATTTGAACGGAATGCATGTTCCGCGCGGCATTCCCTATGCGGCCATGGTCAATGCTTCCACGCCCGTTGTTGTCCAATATACGCGCGTGGATACAACCCAAAGCGCAAACAGCTTGATGACCACGCTGGCGTTCCCGCTTTCCTGATCGTGAACATGTTTCAGGTAATACCTGATGAATTTTGGGAATGAGGACCAATACTCACGTTTCATTTTCAAGGCACCCAAAAAATAAGGAGGAGTCGAAAAGAAATGAAGAAGTTGTTATGTATGCTCCTGGTCGTTATCATGGCGCTCTTTGCATTTGCATGCGGCCAGCCGAGTCAGCCTGCATCTGCGACGGAAGCGCCCAAAGCCGAGGCGCCCAAAGCCGAAGCGCCCAAAGCTGAAGCACCGGCAAAAGAAGAACCCAAGGAAATCGTCATGGTGGGAACTGAAGACAGCGTAAACGCAGAAGATTTTGGTTATGATGCTGTTGCCGCCAGAGAGTACACCATTGCGGTTGTTGTCAAGAGCGCGGCTATCCCTGTTTGGGAATCTCACATCATCGCCGCCAAAAAGGCTGGCCAAGCGCTTGGCGTGAAAATTCTGGATTATTCGCCCAGCAAGTCGGACAACGTTGAAGAGCAGAAAAGAATCTTAGAAGACCTGATTACCACGGGCGTTGATGCGGTTGTTCTTGCCCCTGCGAATACCGAAGCCGTCAAGGGCCCGGTTCAGGATTTGATCAATGCGGGCATTCCGGTTATCTATGACAACACCATGGGGCCGTCTGATGTGGATTATCTGACCTATGTAGGCGTGGATAACACCAAAGTAGGCGAAATGATCGCTGACAAAATGGCACAGCTGATTGGTGGAAAAGGCAAAATACTCGTCATGGAAGGCGTGCCCGGTCAAGCAACCTCCGATCTGAGGACAAAGGGCTGTCTCGACTGGTTTGCCCAGAAGTACCCGGAAATCGTTGTGGAAACTGGCGTTACGAAGTGGCAGATTGACGAAGGCCGTAAGCTCGCGGAAGACTATATCACCAAGTGGGGCGATAGTCTCTCCGCTATCGTCGCGGTCGGCGGTAACCAGGCGGAAGGCGCGGTGGAAGCCGTTAAGGCGGCCGGTAAAGAAGGCAAAATTCTCATAAGTGGCTTTGACGTACAGGAACCCCAATATGCCGCCGTTGAGAATGGTTCGGAAGTATTCACCGTTTCCCAGGGCGTCTATCAACAGGCTTATTTAAGCGTTGTTACCGCAGTTCGTGCATTGAACGGCGAGAATGTGCCGCGTCTGATTAACTGCCCCATCACCATCGTGACCAAGGACAACCTCCAGCAGATGGACGAGAGGCCTGCCGCTTTGCAAAATAAATAAGCGGTATTGCCAGCGCAGCCGCATTGCGGCTGCGCCCCCCCTTCCCCCAGGCTCCGGCCCTATTTGAGGCAGGATGAATTCCCACCCCAACGTAAGGTCGGAGCCTTTTCTTCATGATCCACGTCCTCTATTGCCGGGCTGCTTTTTAATCTGCTTCGATTACTAGTCGCCTGCGTTTTTTATCCACATGAAAAAGGAATGAACAGCATATGGCAAATGAGTATTTACTGCAAATGC
>JAEZIE010000138.1 GCA_023416175.1 Bacillota bacterium | reverse complement strand
GCGCGCACAAGGCCGAGATCCTGCACAATGAGCGCGTCGGCGCCCACCTCATATAAGTAGGCGGCGTAAGAGAGCGCCTCACTTAGTTCCCGGTCCAGCAGCAGCGTGTTGACGGCCACATAGGCCTTGACGCCCCGTATGTGGCAATAATCCAGCGTCTCACGCAGCGCGGCGTCGTCAAAATTTCCCGCGTAACGGCGGGCGCTGAACGCGCGCCCTCCTAAATAAACGGCGTCCGCTCCATTCTGTACGGCAGCCGTAAGGCTATCTCTTTCACCTGCAGGTGAAAGCAATTCAAGCGCCATATGCGCCTCCTTAACCTTTTGGAAAACGGCGGGTCGAGGCCGCATGGCCTGACCCGCCTCATTTACCAGTATAACACATTTTTCACAGGCTGCATGCTGTTTTGTTTCAGGCACAGAGCCCCGAATAGCGTGTTTATGCTAAAAGACGATGTCATATTCCATCCTGCGGGCGGCAGACTTGGCCACGTCCTCCCCAAGAAGCTTCCTGACAATGTGCAAGGACATGTGAATGCCGGAGGATACGCCTCCGGAGGTCATAATGCTCCCTTGATCCACAAATCGGACGCCAGTCACGACATGCACATCCGGGAACTGATGCTGAAGTTCTTCCGTATCCAACCAATGAGTGGTCGCCGTTTTTCCATTTAATAGCCCGGCTTGAGCCAGCAAAAACGCGCCCGTACATACGGAAGCCGTCAGCGGTGTTCTCGCCGCGGTCTCCTGAATGAAGCGGATTAGCTTCTCATTGTGGATCTCAATCTTTTTCGCACCGTAGCCGCCGGGGATGATGAACACATCCAGTTCAGGCGTATCCAAAAACGTATAATTGGGCTGCACCAGCAGGCCGTTTCTTGCTTTGATGAGCCAATCATGCTCCGCTATGGTGTATACCGAAAAGGGCCGCCTGCCATCCGCAAGCTTCGTAATGGAAAATGCCTCAAACGGGCCCGCGAAATCCAGAACCTCCGCTTCATCAAAGAGTAGTATCCCCACCCTGTATGTCCGATCCATATCCATAAAACGCCCTCCCATCTGCCTTTCATTCTTTATATAAAAAATCCGGCCGCAAAGCAACCGGATTTTAAATATTCAATTATACTCCCTTGCGCGTTACAGCGATTTGAGGAATGCGGAAATCCGGTCTACGGCCACTTTGATTTTTTCAAGGTCCGTCGCATAGCAGCAGCGCACATGGCCCTCGCCAGCCTCGCCAAATGCGGTGCCGGGGACAGCCACGACCTTCTGCTCCGCCATCAGCCTGTCGCTGAACTCTTCGGAAGAAAGCCCCGTAGAACGAATGGATGGGAACACGTAGAACGCGCCCTCCGGCTCGTCGCAGGTCATGCCAAGGTCGTTAAACGCATCCACAAGATACCGCCTGCGGCGGTCATACTCGCGGATCATGGACATCGTATCCTCCCAATCATACTGGAAGCCGCGCTCCAACGCGACGATGCCTGCAATCTGTGCAGGCGTGGGCGCGCACAGCATGGTGATCTGGTGGATCTTGGTCATGGCGGCGAGAAGGGGTTGTGGGCCCACGGCATAGCCAAGCCGCCATCCTGTCATGGAAAACGCCTTGGAGAAGCCACTCAATATAATGGTCCTATCCCTCATGCCCGGCATGGAAGCAAAGGAAACGTGCCGCTTGCCGTTGTAGGTTAGCTCCGCGTAAATCTCATCCGTAATGACGATTACTTCCGTATCCTTCAATACGTCCGCGATGGCCAAAAGATCCTCGCGCTCCATAATGCCGCCCGTGGGATTGTTGGGATAGGGCATAATCATGGCCTTGGTCTTATCGGAAAGCGCCTTGCGCAGCGCCTGCGGCGTGATCTTGAAGCGGTTATCATGGTTCATAGCGATGGGTACGGGGATGCCGCCCGTTAGTTTGACGATAGGCAGATAGGAAACGTAGTAAGGCTCGGGCACGATAACCTCATCCCCGGGGTTGATGACCGCACGCAGCGCAAGGTCGATCGCCTGGCTGCCGCCGACAGTAATGAGCGTCTCCGGCAGGGAATATCCGCTTATTTGAAACCGCTCGTCCAAATAGCGAAGAATCAGTTCCCTGAGTTCCGGCATGCCAGCGTTGGAAGAATACGGAATTCTCCCTGTGGATAGGCGTTTGATCGCTTCCTTGCGGATACCTTCGGGGGTAGCGAAATCCGGCTCGCCAACGCCCAGACTGATGCAGCTGTCATCCAGAAAATCAAAATATTTGCGAATACCCGAGGGCGGGATCTCCGTAACAACCTTCGCTACGAGGGATTGGGTTTCCATACATCCTCCTTGATGCGCAGGCCCAACTTATGAAAATACAAGCTAGCGCGAAACGCGAAACGTAATTACCGTTTATTATACCCACGTTATCCCCCCGCCGTCAATGCGAATACGCAGGCATATGTATAAAAAATCGTCCAGGCAGTATATTGCTTGTATGAACGATTTCTTGTTTTTTGATCTTCACGCTATCCATGTTCCAGTGCATGATTTCCCAACAGCCCAATCTTTGGTGGGTACTGCCCTCTTCCTGGGTTACAAGTTGATTTTGGAACAATTTCATCACAGCTAGTATCCGCATTTTGCTTTTATCTGGCCGTACAGGGTGTGTAATTCACATATTGTTAAAGGTTTTCTCCTTTTAAACGGCAATGTAGGGTGCTAAAATACGAATTAAGGCGTTTGTAGTCGATCCTCCATTTTGATGCGCTTCCATATACTTCATCATGATGGTCCACGGACGCAATTGAATAACTTGCATGAAAAAGCAGTGTAAAACGCATTAACTACGGGAACCGCTAAATAAAGTCCTGCGGAACAGCCCAATATGTAAGGAGGCAGTTCCATGCGCGTGCGCATGAAAAAGACCATATATACCCTATTAGCGTTGCTGCTGACGTTTTCTCTTTGCGGCACCGCTTTTGCGGTTTCCCCTCTTCCCTCCGCCAGCATGCAGCTTGGCTCTTCCGGCGAAAACGTAACAATCCTGCAAAAAAACCTGATTGAGTTAGGGCTTTACTCCTTTGAGGCCGACGGCGTTTACGGCGTACAAACAGCGCTTGCCGTAAGGCGTCTGCAAACCCGATTAGGCCTTGTAGCGGACGGGATCTGCGGCCCGCTGACCATCCGGGCATTCAACAAGGCATATGGCGGCTTAGCCACGGCAGCAGCGCCTGCCACCCCTTCTTCTGTTCAGGATACAAAGAGCGCCGATGCGCTTTCCCCTCTATCAGGAAAGAAAATCGGTATTGATCCGGGCCATCAGTTAAACGCCGATACGGCACTGGAACCCATAGCGCCCGGTTCTTCCCGCATGAAGCAGCGCATGAGCGCAGGCGGCGTTGGCGCAAAAACGAAAATACCAGAATATGAGACGACGCTTATCATTTCCAAAAAACTCCAGACTCTTTTGGAGGAGGCGGGCGCAATCGTATATATGCTTCGTACGGAAAACGACGTAGCACTCTCCAACATCGAACGGGCCCAGGCCATGAACAAAGCCGGAGTGGATTGTTGGGTACGCGTACACTGCGACAGCAGCAGCAATGCCTCCACAAATGGTATAAATGTGCTCTCTCCTTCTGCAACCAGCTCTCCTCCGATTGCAGAGAGCAGCCGCCGCCTGGCCAAGCTGATGCTGCAGAATGTAAGTAAGACAACGGGCGCTAAGGAATTGTCCGTTTTATTGAAATCCGATCAGACTGGGTTCAATTGGTCCGAACGGCCTGTGGTAACAGTGGAGCTTGGGTACCTAACGAACCCCACAGAAGACGTCCGTCTTAACCGCGCCTATTATCAGGATGCATGCGCAAAAGGCATGTTTGAGGCGCTTACGGCTTATTTTTCATAAAGTATCCACTCACAAATCCATTTCGGCCTCAGGGCCGTTTTTTTATTGGTTGCGGTAACCCCCGCGAACTGTTTCCGAATTTTCATTATCGTGAATAAAAAAACTAACGAGAAAAGTAGCACTTCTTGTTTGAAGTTGGCGAAACGTGCCGAAATACAAAACAGCGCAATTTTTCCATCTTCCCGAATAACGAAAACAGGCAGTTAAAAAATTCACCGGAAGCCTATGCAGCCGGATGACTTATTTGCTACGAAATGAGGAAAAAGTATGAAAAACCTGTCAATCTCCAAGAAGCTCACCCTGGCATTTGTTGTCATTATTGCACTCTTTGTTGGCGCAGTCATGATCGGAATGCTCAACCTTGGACAAGTGTCCAATGAATTCACTACGTTTCATGACAATTCTTATGTATCCTCACTCCAGACGATGAGCATTCGCCGCCTACTGCATGAGATCGAAAAAAACCTCATCAACGCCTGCATTGCCGGGAACAAAGCAGAAGCGCAGCTCTATCTCGATGCTGTCAATACTTCTGTAACCGAACTTACCAGCGTAAGAAAGACCCTTTCTGAAGCGCTGATTGGCAATGAGGATTTGATCCAGCAATTCAATGATGAAGCGACCTTAGCCGCCGGAGTGCGCGGCAAAATTGTGGAGCTCATACTTGCCCGCCAGGGAAACGAAGCGTTGGCCTTGTACCGGCAGGAATATGCCCCCAAGGCGCAATCCCTGCGGGATACCATTGAGCAAGTGTATCTGAATGATGCAGAGCGTGCCGACACATTCTACAATGACGCCAAGGCGGCGCAAACCACGGCAGCCATACTTGTCGCCGGGATCACTGGTGTTACATTTATAATAGCCGTGCTGCTGAGCATATACATCACCCGAAGCATTACAAGGCCTTTGCGCGAGATCGAACTGGCGACAAAGCGGCTTTCGGAAGGCGAGCTGGACGTAACGGTAACATATCAATCTAAAGATGAACTTGGTTCTTTGGCCGACAGCGCCCGTATACTGATAGCAAACCTGCGCGCATACATCAGCAATATTTCGGAAGTACTCGGACATATGGCGGACGGGGATCTTACCGCAAGCGTGACGATGGAATACCAGAAGGATTTCGCGCCCATCAAGACCTCCATGGAGACGATTTTAACGTCACTCAACGCGATGTTCCTGGGCATTCATCAATCATCCGAGCAGGTGGCAAGCGGCTCCAACCAGGTGGCAAGCGGCGCGCAGGCATTAGCCCAGGGCGCTACGGAACAGGCAAGCTCGGTTGAAGAGCTCTCCGCTACAATCAACGAAATCTCCGAGCAGATCAAGGGCAACGCCGCCAACGCGCAGCACGCCAACCATATGGTCGCGGAAACCACGCGCGAAATCGAAAACGGCCAAAACCAGATGGAGCATCTGGTCGCAGCCATGGGAAATATATCCGAAACCTCCAACCAGATCAACAAAATTATCAAGACAATAGACGACATCGCATTCCAGACCAATATTCTAGCCCTAAACGCGGCTGTGGAAGCCGCGCGCGCCGGTATGGCCGGCAAAGGTTTTGCTGTGGTGGCAGAGGAGGTCCGAAACCTCGCCGCAAAGAGCGCGGAGGCGGCAAAGAATACGACCGCGTTGATAGAAAACGCCATACGCGCCATCGGCAACGGCACAAACATGGTGGCGGCAACCGAACAATCCTTAAACGCGATTGTTGAAAGGGTGGAAAATGTCACAAGGCTCGTCGGCGATATTGCCCAGGCCTCCAACTTGCAGGCGACCGCCGTCATGCAGACGACAATTGGGATAGAGCAAATCTCAAGCGTTGTGCAGAACAACTCCGCCACAGCTGAAGAAAGCGCGGCGGCAAGCGAGGAGCTTTCCGGGCAGGCGCTCATGCTCAAAGAACTGATTTCCCGGGTACGCCTGAAAGGAGAAACCGCGCCTTCGCAGGCCCCCGCACACGCCCCGGCGGAGGCCCCGGCCATACGCTATGCCTAC
>JAEZIE010000077.1 GCA_023416175.1 Bacillota bacterium | reverse complement strand
ACGCGGCGGTTCCCCCAAGACGCTTTCCATTACGCGCGGGCAGGGCGTAACACAGCGCGTGAGCCACAGGCTTCTTAACCAGCGCACCGGGTATATCCGGCTCGACAAGTTTACAGGAACCGCGGCTGATGAATTTGCGCAGGCGCTGCGGGATCTCACGGACCGGGGCATGCGAAGCCTCGTCATCGACATCCGGGATAACCCGGGAGGCGAATTGACCCAGGTTGTTGCTGTGGCGGACGCGCTGTTAAAGGAGGGCGTGATCGTCACTGTCAAGGGGACGGACGGACAGGAGGAAGTCTTCCGTTCGGACGCCAAAGGCATCAACGTACCGCTGGCGGTATTGGTGAATGAAAATTCCGCTTCCGCAAGCGAGATACTAGCAGCAGCCGTAAAGGACAGCGGCACGGGCACGGTGGTGGGCACCCAGACCTATGGCAAGGGGGTCGTGCAGACGACCCTGCAGCTACAAAGCAACGGCGGCTGGGTAAAACTGACCACCGCAGCCTACTACACGCCCAGCGGCGCAAACGTGGACGGTACGGGTGTTGCGCCCGATATCGATATCGACCTGGCGGACAACGTCAAAGGGCTGCCCATCGTCCGGATTGAAGAGGACGATGACGCCCAGCTTTGGGCCGCGCTCGACGAAGTCCGGGAGCAGGCGGACGCCCTGGCGGCGTCGTAGATAAGGGACAAAAGGAGACAATTATGCAAGACGAAACGTACAAGGCATTGTTGGAAGAAGCGTGCGGGCAGTTGCAGCACGGCGGCGCTTTTTTGATGGCGGGGAAAGAGGAACAAAACCCTATGACGATCGGTTGGGCCCAGTGGGGCGTGGTTTGGGGTATTCCCGTCTGCACGGTACTGGTCCGGCATACCCGGTACTCGCACGCGTTTTTGGAGCGTGACCGCGTGTTTACCGTTTCCGTTCCCGCTGCTGGTACCATGAAAAAGGAGCTTGGCTTCTGCGGCTCACGCTCCGGGCGGGACGTTGATAAAAAGCAGGTTTTGGGCCTTACAACCTTGGAACCGCAGGCGGGCGGCATTGCACCGCTCTCCGGTTGCACCATCCATTTCGAGTGCGAGGTGGTCTATTCCACGGAAATGAAGGGCAACATGGACGCGTTGCATGAAACCCAGCGCACGCAGTATTATAACCCTGCCCAACAAGAAGGGGATGACGGAAATCCGCATACCATCTACTATGGCCGTATCCTCGCCGCATATCGTACGGCGCAATGATGGAATAACGGGAACAGAATATCTGAATGATGAAAAAAGGATGCGTTATTGCATCCTTTTTTAGCTTACCGTCTGAGTTACCTTTAGGGGTGTGGGGGATCGCAATCCATTTTGAAAACCCGCGGACAAAGCAGTGTGCTTTGCCCGCGGCCACAAAAAAAGGATGCGTCATTGCATCCTTTTTCTATGCGTCATGCCCGGAGAATACATTCGGGCAGACGAGCACGCAATAGCGCCCGCGGAGCGCTTAATGCTTGTGGTCCCCTTCGCGCACCTCACGGTCGCCGCGGCGGAAGAGCATCGTAATGCCCCACAGGCCCGCAAGGCCAACCAACGTATAGATGATGCGGGAGACGATACCGCTCATGCCGCCGAACAGAGCAGCCACAAGGTCGAACTGGAACAGGCCGATCAATCCCCAGTTCAGCGCGCCGATGATGATCAAGATCAACGAAAGGGTATCCATACTAACTCTCCTTTGATTTGCCTTAAGGCTTATTCATCCCTAGCTTTGTGGGGATGTGGAATAGTATGTACAAAATAAAACGCCCGCATGCATCTACAGACGCTGCAAGCGGGCGAAAATACAAAATAATACAAATCGGGAAATCAGGACAGATTTCCTTTAGAGGCGTTCTTTTTGTTTTTCCGGAAAGATTTCAACCTCCATTTTATCAAACGACACGCTCTCTATAAAATCCTGCGGCAAAAAGGCCGTGCGCGAAAACCGGCTCAATTGCTCCGCGTGTTTGTTGAGTATGACGGGGCGGCTTTCATGAAGTGCCCGGCACAGCTCACCGATAATCTCCTGCCAGCCGTCCACGTCTTCAGGACGTTCTATCTGGAATTCCATCACCACGTCACGGACGATTTTTTGTTTTGCGCGCAGCAGCGCCCATAGTTTCATATATTGCTCTCCCGTAGCTAGAATAGATACCCGAATAAATAAGTATGGCGCGGCACGGCCGCGCCATACATTCTCGACGAGTTCTTTCTCAGGGGCTTTGCCCCCGAACCCCACCCAAGGGATACATCCCTTGGGAATCCTTTTTCTAAAAGTCGTATTTAGGACATTTCAGAATATGGGTTCTTAGGGTCGTTACGACCCTAAGCGGAGGTTTGGAGGCAGAGCCTCCATCAACCATTCTTCGTAATAAACCAGCAGTAGATCTTCGGCAGGCCTGTGGCTTCGTCAACACCCGCATAATCGCCGAATACGTTGTAAGTCTTGCCGTCGGTCGTATCCACGGTTGCCGCTGTGTTATGGTATTCAAACAGAAGGTCGCCGCTGTCCGTCGTCAGCCGGGCTATAACATACGGCTCCGTCTGCACTACTTCCGCAACCTTCCCCACACACTTGTAGGAGGCCTTATGCAGCGTTTCATTCTTCATGCGGTCATAGGCCATCTTGTGGACGGCGGCGGTATATGCCGCATAATCCGGCGCACGCTCCACATTGATGGTTCCGGTGGTGGCGCGTCCATCCTTTGTGACGGTTACCTCCAGGCTGTAATGGCCGATTTCCGGCATCTGAGCGGTGAAGGAGAAGACGCCTGTCGCCTCGTTCACATTGGGCGTACCCACTGTTACGCCGGAAGGACCGGTAACGGAAATCGTAGCGCCCGCGTCTGTGGTGCCCTTGACGGTTGCGGTATCCGAGCCCGCAGGCGCGCGCAGCGTGGAAGCGTCCACATCGACATTCGCTTCGGCCTGCGTATAGTCCACGTTGAACGTCTGCCGCGCAATCTGGTACCCATTCTTGCGCGCTTCCAGCGTAAGCGTGTAGACGCCAAGATTACTAAGCGTATATTCGCCGGAGAACGTGCCGTCCTCATTGACTGTAAGCGGCTGGCCTTCCACAAATACGCCAACAGAACCATCGTTTACGGTACCCGCAAACTTGACCGCGGCTTTGCCTACTGCCACAGAGGCGGCTGAGGGTTCCGTTACGGTAAGGGAAAGCGCGGGTACCTGCACCGGGATGGGCGTTACTTCAACCGGGAAGATCTCCCCGTCCTTGGTTGTGATGGAGATATCCGGCACCAACTCTTTTGTGGTTCCATCCACCGGTTCGGCGGGCAAAAAGTCCGCTTTGGGGATACGGATCTCTTTTTCGTTACTGGAATTGATAACGCCGGAAACCTCCTGCCCGTTGAGGCGGACGGTGACGGTATTGCCTGCGCGCGCATAAATGGTGACAATATAGCAATCTACACCTTTGTCGTTTTTGCCTTCGGTTATTGTTGCATCCTTGAGTATGGGCGATCCGCCGAATACGCTGCGGAAAAAGCCGCCGATGCCGCCATAATTGCGGCTGATGAGGATACCGCCCAATACGAGCAGCGCTATAATTAACACGCCGCCGATTGCATAGAAGAGCGTGTTCCTGTTCTTTTTGCTGTGGTAGGCCGTACGCGAACGCATGGCAGATTTTGCGGCCGTGCCTTTTGTGGGCGGATAATGCGCTGCCTGCGGCTTGCGCGGGGCAGGGGCCTTTGCTTCTTCCGCCTGTGCACCATAACCCGGCATGCGCTGCGGTGCGCGCCCAAAGCCGCGCTGATAGGGCAGCGGATCATCTTCATACCCGCCGACACTGCCTACTGGCGTAACGGAGGCATAATTTTGCTGACTTTGTGCCGGCTGCGGGTCAAACCTGCGGGATGTCTCCACATTGCGAAAACCGCGTGCAGGAGGTTCATAGGCGGTCTGAGAGGGCTCAGCATCCCCTTCAGAAAGACCGGCATTTGGATCATGGGGCCGGACGTATTCCTCAGCTTCTGGAAGCTCGTCCACCGAATTGATATCGAAGGAAGGATTGGGCCAGCGGGGCGAACGCACAAAGCCCCAGCTGGGGTGATCGGTTTGTGCGGTTTCGGGTTCTGCGGGGGCATGCGCCGCGGGTTCCACCTGGAGCGGCGTCCCGCATACCGTGCAGGATTTGGCTTGTGGATCATTGTATGCGCCGCAGTGATTGCAAACCATGGGGTACTCCTCCTATCCGGCCGCATAAGGTAAGCGGCAATAGTTGCATGGCTATGCTTTGACAAGCTTCATTATAGCGGATGCGCCTTTGCAGTGCAAAGAGAAAATGCCTGAAGTAGGCTATATACGCGTATATTTACAATTCAACAACAAAATCCGGCCTTCCGGTTGCAAAAAACGCGTTTACCTGCCCGGCAGCAGTGGTGGCCATGCGGATGGACGCTTCCTTGGTCAGCGCTGCGGCATGGGGGGATAATAAAACGTTCGGGAGCCTGCGCAGAGGATTTTCTGGATCAGGCGGTTCCTTGGTGAATACATCAAGTCCCGCCGCGGCAAGCGTTCCGTCCTCCAACGCTCTTACAAGATCGGCTTCCACCACAATATCCCCTCGTGCGCAGTTGATCAAAATCATGCCCCGTTTGGCTACACGCAATAAAGACGCATTGATCATGCCTCGGGTTGCATCGTTGCTGGGGCAATGCAGGCAGACAAAGTCGGATCTTTGAAAGACCTCCGCTGCATCCCGCGTGACCTCGTAGGCAGGGTAATCCTGCTGGCGAATGTGCGGGCTGTATGCGATGACGGGCATTTTGAAACCGTTGTGCAAAATATCCGCCGTCAGCTTCCCGATACGCCCCATGCCGATAATGCCCACCGTCTTGCCGTAAACTTCTACGGGAAGGTCTAAAAGCCGAATATCCCATCCGCCGGTGCGTACGGCCCTGTCATATTGGGGGATATATTTCGCAAGGGCGAGCAGCATCGACACCGTATGTTCAGCAACGGATACGCTGTTGGCGTTGGGCGTAGTGGTTAATACAATGCCACGCTCCTTTACCGTTTGGAGCGGTACATTATCTAAGCCCACCCCCAGGCGTGCAATCATTTTGAGCTTTGGCGTATATTTGAGCGCTTCTTCCGTCAGGCGGATATTGGTGCGAAGAATGAGCGCATCGGCCTGGGGCAGCAATCGCTCGAACGCCTCCTGGCCGGGCATTTCCGGCAACAGGATATTGTAGCGCCCAGTAAGCAGCTCCATGGCCTTTGGGTGGATCGTTTGAGAAAGCAATATCGTTTTCATGGCATTCCTTCCTGTGCGCTCGTTTTGGCCAAGACGCGGAAGAGGTAATAAAGACCATTTGAGTTATCATAAATCCATTTTTCTCTTCCTGCAAGCGCCTATCCAAGACAATATGCATATGTTCAAAGCAAAACTGATACCAACACCCGTCAGCGGCCAGATTTCAAGCGATTCCTAGGCAAAAAGCACTTGCATCCGCAGGTAGAGCGTGGTATAATTTCGTTTGTTCGGGCAAAAGCTCTTTTTTTGCAGGACAACCAAACATAGCAATGGCACGACAGGGGGTGAATCATTTGGCAAACATCAAATCCGCCAAGAAACGGGTCGGCATTACTGCGAAGGAGAATCTGCGCAACCGTATGGTGACTTCTGCGGTCAAGACCTCCATCAAGAGGTATGATCAGGCGTTGGCAGCAGGGGATGCGGCAGCCGCTGAAACAGCGTTTTTGAAGGCTGTGAGCACCGTCGATAAAGCGGCAAGCAAAGGCGTCATCCATAAGAATGCCGCCAACCGCAAGAAGGCACAGCTCGCCCTCAAGCGCGCCGCTGCCAATTGACCGCCCGCTTTGATACAAATAAGAACAAGCCCGCTTCGCAGGCTTGTTTTTTTATTTCAGCCGATTACTTGATAATCTGCTGTGCGTGCTTCTGAATGCAGTCAAAGCTTTCCTGGCTGATGACATGCTCGATCCGGCACGCATCCGCGCGGGCAGTGCATTCCTCCACGCCGAGGGCCATCAGGTAAGTAGAAAGCACATTGTGCCGGTTATAGACGCGCTCCGCAATGGCACGGCCCTCATCGGTCAACGTAATATACCCTACGCTGTCCATGAGAATATATCCGTTTTCCCGCAGGCGCTTCATGGCATAGCTGATGCTGGGCTTTTTAAAATGCAGCTCGTTGACGATATCAATCGACCTTACCTGCCCTTTTTGCTCGGAAAGCTTCAGTATGGATTCCAGGTAATTCTCTGCGGATTCCTGAATTTTCAAAGAAAAGGCCTCCAATCCATAGGGTTTCTATTGGTACTTATCATAACACGCATTCAGGCGTATATCAAATCCAACAGGCAAAATCATACAGCCTTGTAACCAAAGACAACTTTCCCAAAGTCTGAGCTAACAACAAAGGATGGATATTCCGTATTATGGATAGTATGATGGATATATAAGTAAAGATATGGGGGTGTCGCCGTGAAAATACTCGTTCTGGGCGCGGGCGCACTTGGCAGCCTGATGGCGGACGGATTGCTGCGCGCAGGGCACGAGGTGACGCTTCTCGCCCGCGGCGGACGCCATCAGGAACTAAAAGAGCACGGGCTCGTTGTCCGCCATTATCTGCAGCTCAATACCACCCGCACAAGTCCGGCTGTGGTGGATCAGGTACCCGAGGGCATCGTATACGATGCTGCGTTCTGCGTGCTGCAGTATACCCAGTTGAACGCAGCCATGGAAACATTCGCAAAAGTAAAAGCGGGAATTTATGTCCTGGTGGGCAACAACCCGGACCCGGAGGATACGCAGAAACGCTTTGGGGCTTACGACGGGGACACGGGACGGCTTCTGTTTGCGTTCTTTGGCGCTGGCGGCAGGCGGGAAAAGGGGAAGGTCGTAAGCATACACCGCAAGTGCGTATCGCTGACGGCAGGCGCGCTCTCCGGCAATGAAGGGCAGAAAGAAACACTTAAGACAATACTCTCGGGCAGCAATATCAAACTTCTTTGGGAAGCGGATATGGCAGCCTGGCTGTTATACCACCTTGCAATCGTGGTGCCGGTTGCAAGGGCCATATACGCGAAAGATGGAAACCTACATGCCCTTGCGGGGGACAAAGAACTGCTGCACACCTCGATCAAGGCGGTACGGGAGGCCATAGAGGGGCTTAAATGCATGGACGTGCGGCATGAAGCGACGGAGCGCGCTTTAGAGGTGCCCGATCAAAAGCTGATGCGTTTACTTTGGTTTTTGCTCCATACGCCGTTCGGACGGCTGATGGCTGGGGATCACGCGATGTCCGCAAAAGGGGAAATGGCGGTGCTTGGCGCGGCGCTCGATGCGCAGCTTGACGATGTTCCCGAAGGAACATCGCTTGTCGGCTATCATACGCTCAAACGGTTCCAACCAGAAGTCTGACAGCGGCACATGTTCCAGGTAAATTGAAAACGTCGGCGGATATCCGCCGACGTTTTTTTCTCAAAAAACATCAATATGTGTTTTGATTTCTTAAGGTATCGCCACCTACGGCGGCGACGATAAAATTTTTTATTTCATAGCGGGAGGCCTCCGCCCCCCGCGCCCCCCTAAATCCGGGGCAAGGAAGGGGGTTGGGGATCCGCAGTTCCCCCAAACCAACAAAATAATCGTCGGGGTTGAAAGCGCCGATACCTTGAAACCCATTTATGTCGGATATCCACCGACGTTGTTTATAATCGTTGCGTTAGAGCACGAGCGAAGGCGCGGTATAGATGCGCTGGGCAAGCTCAGCATCGTACATATACAGCCCCTTTGCGTCTGAGCCAAACAGGTCGTAGTGGCCGATGAGATCGTTGGCGTTCTGCTCCTCTTCGCCCTGCTCTTTGATAAACCAATCTAAA
>JAEZIE010000075.1 GCA_023416175.1 Bacillota bacterium | reverse complement strand
GTCCTGTACAGGCAATTGACAGAGGAACCAAGCTGATCGATTATACAATCTGTATAGAGTGTATGTGCTGTCACGAGTTATGCATGTTCAAGGCCGTAGAGCTAAAAAGTAAGAATATTACAGCAGGCTTGATATCTGGTCTTTTCAGGAAGTAAGAGTTTGTGTTAAGAGCATGAGCTATGGGCCTGCTCAATGACAATGTTATGGAACCTAGCAAAATAAACATAATGCGAAGTTTGGATATCCGGTCGGGTTAAACATAATGCGAAGTTTGGATGAACCCTTTGATTTATGGATACTGCAAAGTTCGTGTTAAGTCCACTGATTAGCTTACCAGCAAGTAAGGAAGAAATATCCCCCGCATGCAAAGCATACGAGGGAATACGTTAATCGTCGGTTTCGTCAGTCTCCATGACTAGAGAACACGCCACCTGCAGTCCGTGAAGCCTTTTTAGCCGAATGGTGTAGGTGGCGCTGCGTGTCCACATAGGATGCCCCTCTGAAGGACTGGTGAAGCCGCGCGTAAAGGCCGAACATTACACCGGTACCTGCACCGCTGAAAGTGATGGGGGACAACAGCTTCAATGATACAGATGCATCTCATACTCGGAAGATATCATGGATTTGGTTATTTGCGAAATATCGCATAGACCTTACTGCTCCCTGCCAGTTGATTTACTCCATATACACTCGCTATTATTATGATAGAGCCAATCAGCTGATAAAACCCGAAGTTTTCTTTCAAAATAAGAACACCCGCTAAGATTGATATAGTCGTTGTTATATTTGTAAATATAGATACTTTTGCGACGTTAAGATAAGTCATTGCATAATTCAGCATCAAAAAGGCTCCTACAGAAGATATTCCCGCCAAGAAAATTACGGATATCCAGAATCCGGCATTCCTCATTGGCATAAAGATCATTTCCAGTATATTTCCACTGCTTTCAATAAGTGCCATGCTAACAAATGCGACACAACCTAAAGCAAACATGACATAGGTTCTCTCGAAGGCGGTAAATTCCTCTGATATTTTCCTACTCAGTATGTTGAACATTGATGCTGCGCAGACTGCTCCTAAAAGCAAAATAAAACCAATCCAGCTAAAGCTTCCAGAAGCTTGTCCAAGTGTTGTAAGAAACACACCCACCACAGAAATCAAGGCACAAAGCACCTGAAAAGGCCGGACTTTCTCTCCTAAGATTATAACTCCTAAAGCAATACTAATTACCGGCACCAACGCTAAAATAGTTCCTACAAATGATGTTGTTGAAAGCTTTACACCATAATTTTCACAGATAAAATAAATGATCGGTTGAAGAATACCTAGAAGCAGTAGTAATTTGATGTTCTTGCCTTTTAAGTTGATTCTAAATTTTCCGGTAAGTACAAGACAATTCAATATTAGAAACGCAACCGTAAAACGGACTGCCAACAAGACAAATGGTGTCGCAAAAGCCAATACCTGTTTTGAAAAAATAAAGCTAAAACCAAAGATTGCATATGCCAGGAAGGCAAACAATAACGATAATCTTTCATTCTTACTTATCAACTCTGATCCTCCAATGCTTCGCAATCCATTAAATACTTTTACAGTATTATAATCATAACACACTGAACAGGGTAATGGTAAGCTACGGTCTTGTCTCCTCAACCTTTTTACTTTTGAAGCGCGCCAGCCAGATGCGCGTCTTTTCATCTCTCGTCTAAGCTATAAACATAATGCGAAGTTCGGAGAGCCGCTCGGATTAAACATAATGGGAAGTTCGGATAGCCAATCGAGTTATGGATATAGATTAACTCGAACTCAATCTGTTCAATGAAACTTTCTGTTAAATTAACTTGACCGGGTAATAAACCTCTTTGCAGGTTGGACATCTGTACGCCACGTTCTGATTTTTATATGTATATCGTGAACGCAACTTTTCCTTACCGCAATTCGGACATATTACCTCTTGTTTTTTTATTATCCGAACTGCAATCTCTCGCGTGAGATTTGTGTTAGTAGCCATATTGATTACCTCAACAAACTTGTTTGTCGCTGCGTCTCAAGCCATAGCACATAGCGTAACTCTCAAACTGGTGGAGAGATATACGAAGAATTTATCGTAACGCTTGCGCCTCAAACCAGAAGGTTGTCCGGTGTTCCGCACTTTCTACGCCGTATGTACTGCCGTGCTGATCCAAAATTGTCTTGACGATTGCCAGGCCCAACCCTGTGCCAAGACGCCGCCCTTCCCCTACGATTCGAGCGCGGTAGTACCGCTCCCAGATGTGAGGCAGCTCGTCGGGGGCAATGGTCTCGCCAGTATTCGTAACGGAAATTCGGCAGGTAGTCCCGTTGGATTTCGCTCCGATGATGATTTCTGTATCGGCATCAGCGTGGTTGATGGCGTTGTGGATTAGGTTGCCCATCACTTGGGATAGCTTGCCCGGATCAAAGCGGATGCTTAGTTCCTCACAGTGTAAGCTCAATTTGAGACTCTTTGGCACGGCCTCCATTTCGTGTACTCGGATAATCTGCTCCAGCGCCGGGCGCAACGCCAGGTCTTCGAACCGCGCTGTGGTCACACCGGCCTGCAGCCTGGAGTAATCCAGAATGTCTTCCACCACGCGGCTTAACCGTGCCGCCTCTTCGGCAACTACGGTCAGCTGCTCCTGGCGTTTTTGCTCCTGTGGCCACGTTACATCCCGAACCGTCTCAGCGTATCCTTGTATTACCGCCAGCGGTGATCGCAGTTCGTGTGATACGTTTGCGATAAGTTCCCGGCGCAAAGCTTCCGTCTTTTGTAGCTGCCCTCCCAATTCGTTGAGGGAAGTGGCCAGCTGACCAATCTCATCGGCGGATTTAACATCTGCGGTGATGTCATATTTTCCCTCAGCAAGTGCCTTGGCCACCCAGGTGATCTTGCGGACCGGCCGGGAGAACAGCCGGGATAGCAGGACTGCCAGGACCGATGCCGCAATAAAAAGTACCATCGTGATGATCCACATCTGGTTCCGCAGTATTTGGGAAGCCTTTTCCACATCGGCCAGCGAGAATACCGCGTACAGACGGCTGCCGTTAGCGCCGGTTCGCCCCAGCGCAGCGTAAGATATGTCCCCCATGGAGGTGAATGTCTGTACCGTGCCGTCTGCGGGTAGTGTAGAAATCCCCTGCATGCCCATCATCATGCCCATCATCATACCCTTCATCGGCATGTTCTGCGAGGAATAGGCGACACTGCCGCTGGCGTCCACCATCACGAGGCGGGCATTGAGCTGACTCTCCAGCTCGGTGTAATCAAGGGAGAAATCGCCCAATGCCTGCTGCAGGGCGGCGTCGATGGTCGCCACCCTTGCGTTTAAGTAGTTGTCCTTCATGATACCGGCCTGTAACAGCCAGATCAAGAAGATGGTAACCCCTGCCATACACAAAAAGCCCGCGTATAGCTTGCTGGCGATGTGCTTCATGGCTCCAACCCCGTTTCAAAGCGGTAGCCGGTTCCCCACACCGTCGTCAGGAACCGGCGGCAAGGGCCCAGCTTCTCCCGAAGGGAACGGATGTGGGTATCCACGGTACGAGCGTCGCCGAAATAATCATATCCCCATACCTGGTTCAGCAGCTGATCCCGGGTAAAGGCCTTGCCCGGCCGGGCAGCAAAAAAAGCCAGCAGCTCATATTCCTTTGGTGTCAATGCCACCGCCTTGCCGGCGATCTTCACCCGCCGGGCGTCGGTGTCGATGTCCAACTCGCCAAAGCCAAGCCTTCCGGAAGAGGTAGGCGCCGCCGTGCGCTTGAGCAGCGCTTTCATGCGGGCGATGAGCTCTCTTGGGCTGAAGGGCTTGCCGATATAATCATCCACGCCCAGCTCAAACCCCAGCAGCTTGTCGTATTCCTCGGTGCGGGCGGTCAGCAGGATCACGGGGATCTGGCTGTTTTTGCGAATTTGTTTCAGTGTTGCCCAGCCATCGAGCACTGGCATCATCACATCGAGCACGATCAACGCGAACTCATTCGCCTCCAGCCGCCGCAGCGCCTCCTGGCCGTTTTCAGCCTCCTCAAAACGCCAGTCTTCCGCCTGCGCATATTCGCGTACGATGGAGCGGATATGCGGGTCGTCGTCCACTAGCAAAATTCGGATCATCGGTATCACTCCCCAGATGTGCCGGTCGTTGTCCGCCAGCTAAATTCAGGTCATTTGTATCACTTTACCAGTATTATATCACGGCATTTCGATGTGAATGTGAGTCTTCACACAGTTTCGGTTTTCCCTCACAAGCTCAACACATTTTCGGCCTAGGATAAAAGCATAAACAGTGCGACAG
>JAEZIE010000036.1 GCA_023416175.1 Bacillota bacterium | reverse complement strand
CGATCTCCGGCGCTTTTATGATGTTCGTGGAATCAAGTCTGCCGCCCAACCCCACTTCCAGCACCACAATGTCGCAGGCAGTTTCCGCAAAATAGGCGAAGCCCCACGCTGTGACTAGGTCTAATTCCGTGGGGCTGGGCAACCCCTCCGCTTCCATATCCAATATGGCCGCTTTGATGCGGGTCGTGATGCGGGCAATGGCCTCTTCTGAAATCTCTACTCCGTTTACCTGAATGCGCTCGGCAAAGCGATGGATGAACGGGGAGATATAGACGCCCACTTTTAAGCCCGCTGTCTGCAATATGGAGGAGAGGTATGCGCAGACCGAGCCCTTGCCGTTGGTGCCCGCCACATGCACATACTTCAGCCCGTCCTGCGGGTTATTTAAGCGCGCAAGCAGTGCGCCAATGCTTGTTAGCCCAAGGCGTGAGCCGAAACGCTGCGTGGCGTGGATCAGGCTCATGGCTTGTTCGAATGTCAGTTGTTCCGGCTCCATTTTTGTTCCCATTCCCCTCTGAAAGGTCCTTAGCGTGCTGCAGCGGCTAGCTTTTCAATGGCTTCTTCCTCTGTCCCCACAAAGAAGATATTGCGTCCCTTGTTGCTTTCATAGATGAAGTCCCTGAGGGGTTTGCTGGTGTAATGCGAATAATCCCCAATAATGGCAAGCTTCATCTGATAATTGATAAACTTCTGCAAGACGTCCCCCGCAACGCCGGAACTCAGGCGGAAAAATTCTTCCGTTACGGCCGATTTAAAGAGCGCCATGCAGTCACAGTCCGTTTCATACCGAACTGTCGCCAACAGATCCAGCGCAGAAGACGTGTCCAAAATGAGCGGTGTTTCACTCTCCACTACGGCGATGGTGACGTCATTTTTTGTTACCGTACGAACTTGCATCTTTAACTCCATTTCTTTATCACTGCACAAAATTACCTGTTAAGTTTCGTATTCGTTCTCTCGAATTCTATCAGGAAGAAACAAATTCCGCAATGATGGACGAATCCTCCAACTTATAGCTTTTATGAGAAAATGACTATATATTGCGTTATCCTTGCTTGACGCTCACTATATATGGTGATAAAATAGCTATCACCCCATCAGATTATGAGGAGGAATGCCGGAAGCTCGCATCGTTCCGGCAAAAAGCCAATGATCACAACAATTATCAAAAGAGACGGCAGGCACGTTCCCTTTAATCTCGAAAAAATCAGCAACGCCATCTGGAAGGCGCTTCAAGCTTCCGGCACAGGCGATATGGGGCAGGCGCTTGGGCTTGCCATACGTGTAGCCGAAGAAGCGGAGCGGAAAGAATTTAAAAACGGATATCCCACCGTCGAAGAGGTGCAGGATATCGTGGAGCGTGTGCTCATCGACGCAGACCTGGCGGAGGCCGCCAAGCGCTACATCCTTTACCGCGCAGACCGCACCCGCGCGCGCGAAATGAACACACGCCTGATGCGCACCTATGAGGAGATCACGCACGCCGCCTCCATTGAAAGCGATCTGAAACGGGACAACGCCAATATCGACGGCGATACCGCCATGGGCACCATGCTCAAATATGGCTCTGAAGGCGCCAAGATATTCAACGAAATGTATATTTTGAAGCCGGAGCATGGCCGCGCCCACAAGACCGGGGATATCCATATCCACGACTTCGATTTTTATACGCTGACCACCACCTGCTGCCAGATTGATATCAAAAAGCTGTTTGAAAACGGGTTTTCCACCGGCCACGGCTTCTTGCGCGAACCCAACGGCATTGCAAGTTACTCCGCTCTCACTTGTATCGCGATACAGTCGAACCAAAACGACCAGCACGGCGGGCAGTCTATCCCCAATTTCGATTATACGCTGGCGGACGGCGTACGAAAGACGTTTGCCAAGAATTATAAGGAGCACCTCGTCAAATCCATGGAGTTCTCTCTGATGAGCGCCGGGCAGGACGAGGCGGCGGAAAAAGTAGCCGAAAAGGTGGAGAAAGCTTCCCAAACCCTCCGGAAACAAGGGTTGCGCGCCAACGTGGCGGATGCGGGAGACTACCTTGCGGCGGAACGAGCGCTGCTGGTGGATGCGATGCTGCCCCTAACACTTGTTGAAAAGAGCCAGGCGTTTGCCATGAAGAACGCAAACGTCGCTACCGAGCGCGCCACCTACCAATCCATGGAGGCGCTCATTCATAATCTTAACACGATGCATAGTAGGGCGGGCGCGCAGGTGCCGTTCAGTTCCATCAACTATGGCACAGATACCTCGCCCGAAGGCCGCATGGTTATCAAAAACATGCTGCTGGCGACCGAGGCGGGCCTGGGCTATGGCGAGACGCCCATATTCCCCATCCAGATATTCAAGGTGAAGGAAGGCGTCAGCTACAACGAAGGCGACCCGAACTACGACCTGTTCAAGTTGGCCTGCAAGGTAAGCGCAAAACGGCTGTTTCCGAACTTCTCGTTTATCGACGCGCCGTTTAACCTCCAGTACTATAAGCCCGGACAGGTGGAAACGGAGATTGCCTACATGGGCTGCCGTACCCGCGTCATCGGCAACGTCAACGATCCGGAGCGGGAGATTGTCAACGGCCGCGGCAACCTGAGCTTTACCTCCATCAACCTGCCGCGCCTGGCGATACTAAGCAACGGCTCTGTGGAAACGTTCTATCAAAAGCTTGACGAAATGATCGACCTGTGCGTTGACCAGTTGCTGGATCGGTTTGAGATTCAGTGCCGCAAGAAGATGCGTAATTTTCCGTTCTTGATGGGGGATGGCATCTGGCTCGATTCCGATAAGCTCAACCCGGACGACGATGTGCGCGAAGTCCTAAAGCATGGCACGTTGACCGTCGGCTTTATTGGCCTTGCGGAAACGCTCAAGTCATTGACCGGCAAGCACCACGGCGAATCGCCCGAAGCGCAGAAGCTGGGCCTCGAAATCATCTCCCACATGCGCAAGCGCATGGACGATGAGGCGCAAAAGCATAAGCTCAATTTCTCGCTGATCGCGACGCCCGCGGAAGGGCTTTCCGGCCGGTTTGTAGAGATCGACCGCAAACGCTTTGGCTCCATCCCCGGCGTGACGGACCGCCCGTATTACACGAACTCCTTCCATGTGCCGGTGTATTTCCCCATCAGCGCATATGAGAAGATCAAGAAGGAAGCCCCCTACCACGCCCTTACCAACGGCGGGCACATCACCTATGTGGAGCTTGACGGCGATCCTTCCCAGAATCTTGAGGCGTTTGAGGCAGTGATCCGTGCCATGCGGGAAAGCGGCGTAGGCTATGGCTCCATCAACCACCCGCTCGACCGTGATCCCTCCTGCCGGTATTCCGGCATCATCGGGGATACCTGCCCCAAGTGCGGGCGTGCGGAAGAGGACGGCTCGGGGTTTGAACGAATCCGCCGTATCACCGGCTACCTTGTGGGCACGCTGGACCGCTTCAACAACGCAAAGCGCGCCGAAGTGGGCGACAGGGTGAAGCATATCAATGTTGCTGAGGCCCAAAGGCCAATGGAGACGCTGTGACAAAGCTTCGTTTGGCCGGGGTGATTCGTGAATCCATTGTGGACGGCCCCGGTATCCGCTATACGGTATTCGCGCAGGGCTGTCCGCACCACTGCCCCGGCTGCCACAACGCACATACCTGGCCGTTTTCCGGCGGGTTTGAAGCGGAGCCGGAACAGATTGCAGCTCAAATGAAACAAAACCCCATGCTGCGCGGCATTACATTAAGCGGCGGTGAGCCGTTCTGCCAATGTAAGGCCATGGCGGAGCTTGCGGGGTTGGTTCACGAGGCAGGCTATGATGTGGTTGCCTACACGGGATATTTATTTGAGGAGCTTTTGGAGAAAGCAGAAACCGATCCGGACGTCCTTGCCCTTCTGCAACAAACCGATTTGCTCATAGACGGGCCGTTTTTGCAGGAAGAAAAGAGTTATGATCTCAGGTTCCGCGGCTCCAAAAACCAGCGGGCGATCGATGTGAAGGCATCGCTTTCGGGCAGTGTTACGCTTGCTGATATATAGCAATCCCCTATAAGAAGAACCGCAATACATAAGGAGCAAGCCCCGGCTTGCTCCTTTGAAATATCAAAAAAGGATATACATATTTCACTGTATCCGTCACAGGCGGCGTTCGGCTGTGTCCTCCCCGCGCCCCCTAAGTACGAGCGTCCCTAAGGAAGGGGGGGGAAACGTAGTTTCCCCAAAGCAAAAAAATAATCGTCGTTGCTGAAAGTGCCGATACCTTGGAACCCTTAAGTCGGTTCGCCTACTCTGTAGGGAACAAGCCCTGGCTTGCTCCTTTCCTGTTTTTGGTGTATATTGGTACGGAAATCCAGAAAACGGGAGGGCAGTCTATGGATATCATCATAAGGCCGGAAACAGAACGCGACTATCTGGAGGCCGAACATGTCGCAAGGGAAGCGTTCTGGAATTTGTACGTGCCGGGATGCGACGAACATTACCTGATTCACCAAATGCGCAAAAGCCCGGATTATTTGGAGGATTTAAGCTTTGTTGCGGAAAAGGACGGCGAGATTATCGGCGGCATTTACTATACAAAGTCTTATATTCTCGATGCGCAGGGGCAGTGGCACGATACCCTTACGTTTGGCCCCATCTGCGTGCTGCCCCGGTTTCAAAGGCAGGGCATTGGGAAGGCGTTGATTGAGCATACCAGGAAGAAAGCCACGTCCAAGGGCCACCGCGCCGTCATCATATACGGCTATCCCAACAATTACTGTGCAAGCGGGTTTCATAATTCCAAGAAATTCGGCATTACAAACCCGCATGGCGAGTACCCGTACTCCCTGCTGGCGCTGGAGCTGTATCCCGGGGCGCTCAGTGGCATATCGGGCGCGCCGTTTACCGCGTGAATGCAGCGGATGTCGCGGAATATGATAAACAGTTTCCTTATAAGGAAAAGCTGGTTCACTATACGCAGGAGATATTCTCGATTGCCTGCCACGCGGTTTTGAAATAAGC
>JAEZIE010000004.1 GCA_023416175.1 Bacillota bacterium | reverse complement strand
CGTTTGACGGACCGAAGGAAGACTATCTACGTCTGAACCTTGCTGCTGCCGCAAGCGGGCTTACCGACCTCATTGATGTGGAATTTGGCACGGGGGATGCGACAGTCACGCAGCATATTCGGGATGTCCGGGCGTATGGGCTCAGGGTGGTGGCTTCCAGCCATGATTTTTACACGACCCCGCCTAAGGAAGAACTCATTGCCCGTTTATGCGCCATGCAGCACTCCGGTGCCGATATCGTCAAGATCGCCGTGATGCC
This sequence comes from Bacillota bacterium, assembly GCA_023416175.1. GTDB lineage: Bacteria > Bacillota > Clostridia > Christensenellales > CAG-138 > JAEYLA01. The sequence continues at coordinate 18,177 of JAEZIE010000004.1, read as the reverse complement.
CAATACAGAGCGGGATGTATTGACGCTGCTTTGCGCTTCCGAAGAGTTTAACAGGCTTTATGCGGATCGTCCGCTCATTACGATATCGATGGGCGCTTTGGGCGCCGTGAGCCGTGTTTGTGGATCATTGTCCGGCACGGACATGACGTTTGGGGCTGCGGGCGTCGTTTCGGCTCCCGGCCAAATTCAGGCGAAAATGCTTCAGACAATATTGTGGTCCCTGCACACGGGCTCCTGAAAACAAATCCATTGCGGAACCTGATTGGGGGAGAATATGGATTTCACACGGAAGCTGTTTAAGACAAAAGAACCATATGATCTGATTGGTACGGATGCTCTGTTTGTGGAGGCAGTCAAGGAAAACGTGCGCCTGCACAGCGCGTGCTGCCCGGAGTACCGCACGCTATTGGAGCGGGAGTCCTTCACAGTGGACGCGTTGAAAACCGTTGACGACTTATACCGTATTCCGGTGCTGCCGACGCTGTTTTTAAAGGCCCACCCGCTGTTTTCCATGGACGAGAAGCGGTTTTTGATCCGGGCCACTTCCTCCGGCACATCGGGGATGAAAAGCCGCATCGGCATCGATGCGGTAAGCCTCTCTTATGGCATCCGTATGCTGTTGAAGCTCTTCTCCTATTACCATCTGCTCTCCTTTGCCCCTACCAATTACATTATCCTTGGATATAAGCCTTCCCGCACGATGGAAACGGGCGCTGTGAAAACGGCGCACGGCGTCACCTATTTTGCGCCCGCCCTGCACAGGGAATACGCGCTTACATACCGGGACGGCGCGTATATGCCCAACATCGAAGGAATTGAGCGTGCGCTGTACCGTTACCGAATGCAAGGATTGCCGGTGCGCCTAGTGGGCTTTCCGTACTTTATGCTGGTTTTAACAGAGATGCTGGAGAAAAACGGCTGCCGGCTGGAATTGCCCAAGGGTAGCAAGGTATTGCTTGGCGGCGGCTTCAAGCAGCAGGCCGCAAAGCGTATGGAAAAGGGTGAACTGTTTGCCCGCATCGAAGATATACTTGGCATACAGGAAACCAACTGCAAGGAGTTTTTCAGTGCTGCAGAGCATCCCGTGGCGTATTGCGACTGCGCGAACCATCATTTCCATGTGCCGGTTTACAGCAGGGTCCTCATACGGGATGTCACCACGCTTGAACCGTTGCCGTTCGGGAAACCGGGGCTGTTGAGCTTTGTCACGCCCATCATGCAAAGCGTACCGTTTGTAAGCGTGATGACGGATGATATCGCCGTGCTGCATGACGGGAAAACATGCGGCTGTGGCATTGAAGCGCCGTACTTTGAGGTGTTGGGCCGGGCAAACGCAGAGGGCATCAAAACATGCGCCGCAGGCGCTGCTGAGGCGCTGGAGGCACAGGCATGAATTTATTATTTGGAAAACGGATGGACCGGCAGGAGAGTTTTGCGGTATTGGATGGGTTGCAGGCGTCCGTCGCACGCACGCTGTTCCATGCGCGCCCGCTTGCGAAGACTGTGCTCGAAGCTTGCGGAGAACTGCGCGCCGCGATTGACCCGGAGCGGTATCTTCCTATGCTGTGTGAGACCGGACTTTCCGTATCCGCCGCGCGCAGGCAGCTTGCCGAAGCCATGGCCATGTTGGACCCAGAGTATTTGCTTTCTCGCATGGAGCGTGAGCTTGGACAAAATCCGCTGGAGCCAATTTCGTTTGTGCCGATGGGCCGGGAGCTGCCGGTACGGGAGCAGTGGCAGCCGCTTGGCGTCCTGTTCCATATTGCGGCAGGAAATGTGGAGGCGCTTCCCGCCTTCACCGTAATCGAAGGGCTGTTGACCGGCAATATCAACATCTTGAAGCTGCCCGGCAGCGAGGACGGATTGTCCGTTTTATTGCTCGAAGAGCTTATTCGCCTTGCGCCGGAGCTATCAGAGTATATCTATGTGTTTGATTACCCGTCCGAAGAAACGGAACGGATGGAGCGGATGGCGGACGTCGCGGATGCCATCGTCGTCTGGGGCTCGGACGCTGCGATAACTGCGGTGCGCAGGATGGCAAAACCCAATGTCCGTATCATCGAATGGGGCCACAAGCTCAGCTTTGCCTATGTAACACGAGCGGGCATGGAGGATGGGCAGATACTTCAGTTAGCAACGCACATCTCTTTGACTAACCAGCTTCCGTGCAGCTCCTGCCAAGGAATTTTTCTGGATACGCAAAGCGAGGAAGAAGCGCAACAGTTCTGCCAGTCCTTCTTATCCGTTCTGGAGCGGGCGGGCAAAGCGGAACCGCGCATGCTCGATACCGCGATGCAGGCGCACCTCACGCTCAAGCTGCGCACTGAGGCGCTGTTAACCACATTTCAAGGCGGGTGGCTGTACGAGGGAACGCAGGGAAGTGTACACTATTATCCGGATTTTAAGCTCCATTCAGCGCTGCAGTTCCGCAACTGCTGGGTGCGGCGGCTGCCGAGGATGCAACTCGTGGAAAAGCTACGCCCCTACAGGGGATACCTGCAAACGGCGGGCCTGTTGTGCGGCGAAGAAGAACGTGAAATACTATCGGAGCGGCTCTTTCGAGCAGGCGTTATCCGGGTGACGCGACCGGAGCATATGTCCGATACTTATTGCGGCGCTGCCCACGACGGGGCCTACGCGCTTCGCAACTATATGAAGCGCGTGTCTTTGGAATAGGACTGGCTATCCGCCGCGCAATATGATCTCTTTTCGCATAGTATGGAATAGCCGCGGAGGAGATCATATGAGCTGGAAATCAAAGACGACCCCGCTGGAAGGAGCAACATCCAACCAGATTAAGCTTATACACACCGTCCGGCGGTTTTGGCTGGACCAAGCGTTGTGGACGCGCGCTCTGCTGTTTAGCACTGCATTTTGCCTGCCGGATAAGGAGGCTGTAACGCGGCGACTGTACCGGAATCCGGAAGACTTTTACACCCTCTTCTCCGCTCTCTACGGCGAGCGAAAGGCAGGTCAGCTCCAGGATCTGCTGAAAAAGCAGCTCGATTGCGCTGCGGCCCTCATTGAAGTGATCTGTGGCCAGGACATCTCTGGAGTGGCCGGAATAAGGCAAAGATGGTATGCAAGCGCAGAAAGTTTTTCTATTTTCTTGCAGAGCATCAACGAAGTCTGGACCGGCGCATTGTGGCAGGCGCTGCTGGAGGAACAGTTGGAGATGACGGAGGAGCAGGCGGTATTCGTTCTTTCCGGTAACAATGCCGAAGGGATCGCGCGTTTTGAAGGACTGCTGGAGCTTTCCGATACGATGGCGGATGAAATGGCAAGCGGCTTGATACGCCAATTCCGCCTGTAAGAACACTTATCTCAGGACGGTGCGATACGATCGCATCGTCCATTTTTTAAAAACATTATTGAGCAGGAATCCCGTAAAATCAATCCGAAGGACATTCATCAGCGGCCATTGCTTTCTCCCCATAGGGAGAGCGCAATCTCTTGAACCTTATGGGTGTCCGCCACATAATAACTGCGGCGGTCGATTGTTTTGCACCGACCGGGCAGCGTCATAAACTCCACCTCATCTAAATCGAGTTTGCTTAGTACATCTGCAAGCACAAGCATCTGCCCTACGCCGATGTTGGTGTGGATATAGGTGTTAAGCGCCGTCCACAATCTGGGTACGGCCTGTAGGGCACCCATGGATTTGACGCGGGAGGCGAATGCGCGGATAAACGCCTGCTGCCGCTTGACGCGCGCAAGATCGCTGCCGCCTGTGATGCCGTGCCGCATGCGCACAAAGTTCTGCGCTTTTTCGCCCTGCAGCAGCACGGTATCGCCCTTATCGCCAAACCCCGGCATATCGTAGGGGAGGGTCAGGGGCACGCCCTCTACCGCGTCCGCAAATTTCGCAATGCCGTCCATATCGATGCTTGCGTAATAATTCAGGTGGAAATCGCCCTCCAGTCCGTCAAAGAGCAGCTTTTCTAGCGAATAGACAAGGTTCTCATGTCCGTATTCCTCCGGCCCGCCACCGAAATTGAAGGCGGAATTGATCTTATTGTATTGCGTGCTTCTAACCTTTCCGTTATCTTCCAGGCGGCGCACCTTCACCCGTGTATCGCGTGGAATGCTTAAAACCGTGCAGGAGGGGATGTCAAGGTCGATCACAAGTATTGCGATGGTATCGCTGCGGTAACCGCGGCCTTTCTTTTCGCGCTGCTCGTTGCTGTCGATGCCCATGAGTACGATGTTGATCGTATCCTCGCCCATCAGGCGCATCGGCTTGACGGATTGTGCGGAGACCAGGCCAACTGTTTCGGGCATGGTGGCAGAGCCTCCCTCGGTCTGTGTGCGCGCCGCTATTGCTGTAGGAGGCGCTGCCGTTTGGACGGCTGAGATCGGGTTGCGCATGGCGGCGCGCAGTTGTTCTGCTAGCCCTGCTCCAACCAAAAGCACAAGGGTTAAACTTAGAAAAAGAATAAGGTAGCGGCGTTTGCGCCGGTCATTCACTGATTTCATACATTCGGCACCTCCGGGAGTATTGGCCTGGGTGAAAATTACCTCCAACCCAATCAAGATTAGTTTGTGTTTCTTGCATGAAAAACATGTTCCGCATACCCGGCCATATACATGAATACACATTAAAAAAATGGTTTCATAAGCACCGTATTCCAATACACACGGTATGGACAGCGCTCTTGAAAGCCCCGTGCGCAATCCGCCTTGTGACGGACGTGGGCGCACGCTTGCAGCATTTAATTTTATGAATGGATGCATTTAGGATGCTGCGGAAGGTGCGCAAAGCGGCGCGGCACTCTGTGCGGCGGCAGAGCGGGCATGCTCTTTGGGGCGCATATGGATTGGTTTATGGCGCTTAAGCGGAAAGGCGTAGGGGATTGCATATGGAGGCAAACCGGGAAAACAACCGCGTGATGATTTCTGGCTTTGTGCAGCAGGAGCCGTGCTTCAGCCATTGCCTGTACGGGGAGGCGTTCTACACGTTTCCGCTGGTGGTGCCGCGCCTGTCGGGCACGGAGGACGTACTTCCGGTAACGGCGGGAGAACGCCTGTTGCATGTGCTGCCCGAGGCCGGGCAGCCGCTGCAGGTGTCGGGACAATTGCGCTCCTATAATATGCAGTGCGAGGGCAGCAACCGCCTTGTACTCACGGTATTCGCGCGAAGCGTACTGGAAAAGCCGGAGGAAGCAGCGTTTATCAACGAAATTTTCCTTACCGGTTTTATCTGTAAGCCGCCCGTCTATCGTACCACGCCGTTTTCGCGCGAGATCGCGGATATTCTTTTAGCGGTCAACCGTCCCTACCATAAATCGGATTATCTTCCCGTGATCGCCTGGGGACGAAACGCGCGGTATGTCAGCGCGCTCAGCGTGGGCGACAGGCTCTGCGTAACCGGGCGCGTGCAAAGCCGCGCCTACCAAAAGGCCATGCCCGACGGCTCTATGGTGACGCGTGTTACCTATGAAGTGAGCGCGGCCACGGTGGAATGCGAAAAAGAGCAATAGAGCGATTAGTTTTTCCTCAGAGGATTAAAAAAGCAAGCGATTTTCGCTTGCTTTTTTGTTCTATTCGTTTGCTGGCGCTTCCAAGCTGGGCTTTGGTATGCTCTCCCGGTCAGACCGTTTGAGCAGCACCATGCCGAGGGCTCCAATCAGCATCACGGCGGCCACAACCAGCCAGACATACGGGAAGCCGACCATTACGAGTACCGCGCCCATCACGCCGGGGCCTATGGCGGACCCGAGGTCGTGCACCAGAAACATGATGGAATTCACCCGGCCGATGTACATCTGCGGCGTATGGTTTGCCACATAGGCGTTCCTGTTGATGGAAATCAATATTTCACCCACCGTCAGCAGTATAACGCTCAGCAGGAAATGGACAAACGTCTGGGCCGCAGTAAATGCCAAGAAGGACGCGAAGTAGAAAAACCCTCCCAAGTACACGGTCGTAAGCGGGTGCATCTTCTGCGTCACGGCGGTCAGCGATGGAGTCAGCACGATGCAGGTGATGGCGTTGGCGCTCACCAGGGTGCTAAACAGCCTTGCCCCGTCGGTCGCATAAATGTCCACCATCTGTAGCGGGAGCAGGTAATTCCACTGCACGTAGCAGAAATTGTACACCAGGAACCCGAGTGAAAACAGGATCAGCACCGGATTGCGGTACAGGAAAGAGAATACAGATTTTCCTTCCGCGACAGTCTTCAATTCCACCTCCCCGCATTGCGGCATGTGCGCGGGCCGCGTGGAAGGACGTACCCAAAGCAATATGAGCGCCACGGAGAGCAGGGTGGTCAGGCCGTCCAGGAAGAACAGCAGGTTCAGGTTTTTATAAAATAGCAGCCCGCTCACGAGCGGCCCCACGGCAAACCCGAGATTGACGCCCAGATATGTGAGCGAAAACGCGCTTTTGAGCTTATCCTTGGGCGTCACGTCGGTCACGATGCAATTAAAGGCCGGGTGGGCGATCGCATATAGGTTGGAAGCCACCACCAGAAGTACGGCCACCAGCATGGTCGTCTTCAAAAACCCGCACACAAGGTAAACAAGGGCGCCCAGGCTGTTGAATATGACAATCGTCTTTTTGCCGCCGATTTTATCCGCCAGCTTTCCGCCCAACATAATAAAGGGCGCCTGCGTGAGCATGGAGACGGTGGCGAAAATACCTGCCTCCGCTTTTGAAAGGCCGATCTTTTCCGTAAGGATAAGGGTCATCAGCGGAACGATAAAGCTTCCCATGCGGTTGACGATGCAGGAAAGAAACAGGGCGTACATATCCCTGGGTAGGCCTTTGTAGACCGAAAGGTGTTGTTTGATATTCAAGCGATGATACGCTCCATCTTTAAAAATTTCATATCTTGGTTGAGCCGGCGGGATAGAAAAAAGCTGCCCGCGCGACTTTGGCATTACCGTCGCCCCGGACAGCCTTTGCTATCTTTCTAATAAAAGATAATCGGCTATTCCTCTACGCGGATGATGCTCTCCACGCATTGGGTCGTATCCATGCCTTCGATCTCTTTGAGTGCGTCCTGCACGCCAAGCTCACGTGCCTTATGGGTCACAAACGTGATCCAGGCGACCTGGCTATCGCCGTTCATTTGCGGTTCGGCAAGCTGCAGAACGGATTTGAGGGAAACGCCGTGGTTGGCGAATGCGCCTGCGATGGCGCTCAATACGCCGGGTTTGTCGAGCACCCTGGTGCGGATGCAATAGACGCTTTCCCAATCCTTTACTAAGTGCGTATCCACGTCCATGTCCGGGATATTCCGGAAGGAGTTGTAGCGGTGCTTGCCTTCATGGTGGCAGGCGTAGATCATATCCCCAACAACGGCGGAAGCGGTCGGCATCTGGCCTGCGCCGCGTCCGTAAAGCATAACGTCGCCTACAGCGTTGCCGGTGATGAACACGGCGTTGAAGGAGCCGCGGATAGCGGCAAGCGGGTGGGTCTTAGGAAGCATGGTGGGATGTACGCGTACTTCCACGTTGTTACCCGCAGCCTTTTTCCCGATGGCCAGGAGCTTGATCTCATAGCCCAATTGGCGCGCCGTATCAAAATCCGCCTTGGTGAGCTTTACAATACCCTCGCGGTGAATGGCGTCGATGGGCATATGCGTATGGAAGCACAGCGAGGAGAGGATGGAAAGCTTATAGGTTGCGTCATAGCCCTCCACATCCGCCACCGGGTTTGCTTCGGCGTAGCCCCTAGACTGCGCTTCCTTTAATACTTCGTCAAACTCGCGTCCCTGCTCGCTCATGCGGGTGAGGATGAAGTTCGTGGTGCCGTTGATGATGCCCATGACGCTCGAGATGTTGTTGCCCTGAAGCGAATCGGTGATGGTGCGCAGCAGTGGAATGCCGCCGCCCACGGTCGCTTCTATGTAGAGGCCCGCGCCGGTTTTTCGTGCGGCTTCCTCAAAGGCATACCAATGCTTGCTGATGACCTCTTTATTTGAGGTAACCACCGTTTTACCCGCGTTGAGCGCACCAAGTATGAATGTACGGGCGGGCTCCACGCCGCCCATGCATTCCACTACGACGGAGATAGAAGCGTCGTTTAAGATATCGTCTAAGGCCGTCGTAAATGTTTCACGCGGGGCCAGATTGAGGTTGGGCTCATGTGCAAAATCCTTGATGAGCACGCGCCTGACCTGAAAATCAATCTCCTCGCGGTGGATGATATCCGAATGATTTTCTTGTAAAAGCTTATATACGCCTGAACCCACGACGCCAAAGCCCAAAATCGCAACGTTGACCTGTTTCATATTACCCTCTCCGTCATCTGTAAACTTTTATAAATCCGCTGCGCTGTTCGGTCAGCGGTTCATCTCATAAATCATGGCTAGGCCCTGCAGCGTCAGCGTGGGGTTTAAAACGTCGATGCAGTCTGATTCGGCGGCGATCAGTTCCCCCATACCGCCGGTGCCGATGACCTTTGCGTCCTGTCCAAGCTCCTGCCGCGCTTTTCTTACTAGATATTCCACCAGCCCGACGTAACCATACAGAATACCGGACTGTAGGCAATGCTCCGTGTTGGTGCCGATGACCCGCTTGGGCTTTACAAATTCCACCTTGGGGAGCATGGCTGTGTTTTCAATCAAAGCGGTGGTGCTCACCTTAAAGCCCGGGCAGATCATGCCGCCCAAAAACCGTTGACCCGCCATGACATTGAATGTCGTCGCGGTGCCGAAATCCACCGTAATGCAGTTGCCGCCATAGAGCCTGTTCGCGGCCACCGCGTTGCAGATGCGGTCCGACCCGAGCTTTTGGGGCGAATCATATTCATAGTAAAGGTCCGTCCGCAGCCCGGCGTGTACCTGCAGCGGTTCGATGCCGGGGAAGTAGATGCTGAACATATGATCTATGGTGTAATTGAAGGAAGGGACGACGGAGGAAACGATAATGCCGTCCACAGCCTTTGTATCAAGGCCCAGGTGCGTAAAAAAAGAACACATCTGCACGCCGTATTCGTCCGCGGTACGCCTGCGGTCCACGGCGATACGCCAGGAATGCAGAAGTTTGAACCCGTCAAACAGGGCGATTTTAATGTTTGTATTGCCAATATCAAGAACAAGCAGCATGTTGAACCATTCTCCTTACTTTTTCTCGCCCGCGCGTTCCATGAAGTGGAGCTGTGCGCGGCCAAGGGCAGTGCATATGAGGACTGCGGCAAGTGCTTCTACTACACCGTTGACGGTTACAATGCCAAGGAGGATTTTGAGAAACTGTGCTGCCGTAAAGCCTTCGGCTAAGCCAAAGGCGGTCCCTGTGGCCTGGAATGCAAATAGATACAACCCGCCCAGCAGCAATATGGTGTTGGCCATAGAACCACAAAAAGCGGCAACGCCCATGGCAACCGTTTCGTTTTTCCGGCGCAGTCCATTATAAATCAGGGCGGAAAACACACCGACGAGTACCCGGGGCACAAACAGGATCATGACGATCAGCAGGAGATTATAAATCCCAAACCCTGAATTTGTGCCAAGCACAATCGCGGCAATGGCGTCCGGACGGAGAAAGCATGAGATGAGGCTTGTCAACCCAAAGAAGAAGCCAAGGATGGCTCCGCCTTTTGGGCCAAACCGATAAGCGCCGACGATCACGGGAACATGCACAGTCGTGATAGCTGCGATCGGGAGCGTAATAAATCCCAGCGGCGTGAGACCCAGAAGAAAAATCATACCGACAAATACGGCATAAAGCACGAGTTGTTTGGTGGCTGTGTGCTGCATGAAAATCCTCCTTAGGTACCGCGTTCTTGGAGCGGGCATCAAATCTTACGTACAGGGGCCGAATTATGCAATATTATAACAGCTTTGAAAGAAAGGCACAATCAAAGCCGCGATTAATTTTGACAGCGTCTTGGCTGGCCAATTTTAACACATGCGTCATTTACGCCTCCGCCGCTTCATGTTACAATAAATAGAACGAATATACGAATGAGGCGAAGATTTTTGGTGGTATTGGGCATCGACCCGGGATACGCTATTCTGGGTTATGGCGTGGTGGAAACACGGGGGACGGCACTTCGCGCCATCGACTGCGGGGTGATCGAAACGCCTGCGGACATGCCCTTTCCCGAGCGGCTGGAGCGGCTGTATCTTGGCACGCGCCAGCTCGTTGAGACGTTCAGGCCCAATGAAGTGGCGTTTGAGGAACTGTTTTTTTACCGAAACGTGACGACAGCCATACAGGTGGGCTCGGGGCGCGGCGTGACGTTGCTCGCGGCGCAGCAAAGCGGGCTGCCGCTCTACGAATACACGCCCATGCAAATAAAGCTTGCAGTGACCGGCAACGGCCATGCGGACAAAAAGCAGGTGCAGCACATGGTACGCGCACTGCTTTCACTGAAAGTGACGCCCAAGCCGGACGACGCGGCGGACGCGCTTGCGGTGGCCATCTGCCATGCCAATACCATGGGGCCGGCAGCGGCGGAATTCCGCATCAAATGACGTAAACGCGCTCTTAAGGCGCAGGAGGAAGCATGTACGCACATATCCGGGGCGAGGTTGTGGAACTCATGGCGGACCGCGCGGTCGTAGAAGCCGCTGGCGTGGGGTATGAACTGTTTTGCAGCGCAAAGACCCTGGGGGTCCTGCATACGGGTGAAAAAGCCAAGTTGATTACGCACCTGCATCTGGCAGAGGACATCATGGCGCTCTACGGCTTTCATGACGAAGCGGAGCGCGCCATGTTCAGAAGGCTACTGGGTGTGACAAGGGTGGGACCCAAGCTTGCGCTTTCCATATTATCGGTATTGACGCCCTCGGATGTGGCGGCGGCAATCGTGACGGACAACGCGGCGGCATTCTCCCGCGTGCCTGGCATGGGGAAAAAGACGGCGCAGCGTGTGCTGCTGGAATTGAAAGAAAAGGTCGGCGTGGAGGAAATGACAGGCGCGGGCCTACCTGAAAGCGCTATGCAGGCTTCCGATATCCGTGCCGAGGCTGTGGCGGCTCTAATGGGCCTGGGGTACGACGGCGCTTCTGCCTCCCGTGCTGTTGCGGCGGTAACTGGAACCGAGAGTATAGAAGAAATGATCACGCAGGCGCTTAGAAGGCTTGCGAAAAACTGAAAAATATCGAAATAAAGAATATGCGGCCTATGCCGCCGGAGGGATCAAGAGTGGAAGACCGCCTGCTTTCCTCAACGCTTCGCGAAGAGGATATGCAAACTGAATACAGCCTGCGGCCTAGGTTCTTAAACGAATACATTGGCCAAATGGAAGTCAAGGAGCACATGCGCATCTATATCCAGGCCGCGCGGGACAGGGGGGAACCCCTGGACCATGCCCTGTTGTACGGGCCGCCGGGCCTTGGAAAGACGACGCTTGCAGCCATAATCGCAAACGAGATGGGCGGAAATCTCAGGGTGACCTCAGGCCCCGCCATTTCTCACGCAGGGGACTTGGCGGCACTTTTAACGAACCTTTCTGCCGGGGATGTACTTTTTATTGATGAAATCCACCGCCTAAACGCCACGGTGGAGGAAGTGCTCTACCCCGCCATGGAGGATTTTGCACTGGACATCATCATCGGAAAAGGCCCCAGCGCAAGGAGCATCAGGCTGGATCTTCCCCGGTTTACGCTGGTGGGTGCGACGACGCGCATGGGCATGCTGACCTCGCCGCTCAGGGATCGTTTTGGCATTAAGGAGCAGCTCCAGCTTTACCGTGCAGAGGACCTGTGCGATATCATTTCGCGCAGCGCCCGCATCCTAAACATCGATGTGGAAGACGAGGGCGCGATTGAAATCGCCTCCCGTGCGCGCGGCACCCCGCGCATTGCCAACCGGCTCTTGAAGCGGGTGCGGGATTTTGCACAGGTGCGCGGAGACGGTATCATCACGCTCGTTATGGCGCAGCAGGGGCTCAGTATGCTCGGCATTGACGAACTCGGGCTGGACCCGGTGGACAGACGCATGCTCGATACCATGATCGATAAATTTGGCGGCAGGCCGGTGGGACTGGATACCCTTGCCGCTGCAACCGGCGAAGATGCCGGTACCATAGAGGACGTCTACGAGCCGTACCTCATACAGCTTGGGTTCCTTGCGCGTACGCCGCGCGGCAGGGTGGTACTGCCCTCCGCCTATGCGCATATGGGGTACAAGCTGCCCCCATGCGATTCGAATGCGGCTGTACAGGCGCGCATGGAGTTATAAATCGGTTGCAGATATGAAACGGAGGGTGTGTCTATGAACAGAAAGCGTGAGCTGGAGCAACAGGTAAACGACCTGCAGGCGCAGGTCCAGGATCTTACAAAGCAGCTCGAAGGATACCGTGCGCAGGAGCGGGCCATTGTGCAGGCGCTCACCGATGCGCAGGCAAGTGCGGCAAAACGCGTGGCCGAAGGCGAAGCGCAGGCGAAGAAGATCATGGACGAGGCGAACGCGTATCAGGCGGAGTCTCAAGCGCAGGCGGAGGCGGTTGTACAGGAAGCCACGGCGAAAGCCGCCGGCATCGTGGAAGCGGCGCAGTCCGAATCCTCCCGCAGGCTCACGCAGACGGAAGCCTCCGTTCAGGATTTTAAGGCCCGGCTGAACGCCCTCAACTCGTCGCTCATGGATACTGCCCGCAATGCGAAAGCCCAGGCGGAAAACTTTGCTCGTTCCATGGAAGCGCTCTCCGACGAAACGCCCGAAATACTGGAGGAAGGCCGCGGGCTTTCCGCGCTTATACAGACGCAGGCGGGCAAGCTGCCCGATTCCTATGAGACCCCACAGGAGCTGATACACGGTATCTACCAGCTTCAGGGGCGGGAGATTCCGGTTGTGGTGGAAGATGAGCCTGAAGCGGATGCGGAGCCTATAGAACCCGCATTCCCTGAAGAGCCCGCACAGGAGAAGCAGGCGGAGGATGAGCCGGAAGAGCGCATCTGGACGGTGGAAGAAGTGATGGCAAAAAGCGGCGGATACTCACCCGCAAAGGGAAAGAGCGAGGAGGCCGAGGACATCGATCTTGACAGCCTGCTCGATGAAATCATCCGCGAATAAACCTGCCGCAGTGATCATTGGTTTGGGTGCTTAAAATAAGGAAATCATCTGCGAAGGGTGCGGCAATACAAACCGCAAAGACATACGAAGGAGCAGCAACTTAGAATGGCGAAGAACAGCGACCAGGAATTTGTCAAACACATTGCGCGGCGGGAGGAAGACTTCCCCCAGTGGTATACCGATGTGGTATTGAAGACTGACATGGTGGATTATTCCGACGTTAAAGGCTGCATGGTGATCAAGCCCTACGGCTACGGTGTGTGGGAACTCATCCAGCAGCAGATGGATGCGCGGTTTAAGGAAACGGGGCATGTCAACGCCTATTTTCCCCTGCTTATTCCGGAGAGCCTGTTAAATAAGGAAAAAGAGCATGTGGAAGGCTTCGCACCCGAGGTCGCCTGGGTCACCCATGCGGGCGGCGAAAAGCTGGCGGAACGCTTATTTGTGCGCCCCACCAGCGAAACTATCATCGGTTCCATGTACGCAAGGTGGATTCAATCCTACCGCGACCTGCCGGTTCTCATGAACCAGTGGTGCAACGTCGTCCGCTGGGAAAAAAGCACGCGCCCGTTCCTTCGCACCAGCGAATTTCTCTGGCAGGAGGGCCACACCGCCCATGCCACGTTTGAGGAAGCGCAGGAAGAGACCATGCGGATGCTCGAGGTTTACCGCGAGTTCGCTGAGAATGTCCTTGCCATTCCTGTGGTGACCGGCCGCAAGAGTGAAAAAGAAAAGTTCGCGGGCGCCTACGCCACCTACACCATGGAAGCCATGATGCAGGACGGCAAGGCTTTGCAGATGGGTACCTCCCACAACCTGGCGGATCATTTTGCAAAAGGCTACGATATTACCTATCTCAGCAAGGAAGGCAAGCTCGAATACTGCTTCACAACCTCCTGGGGTACCTCCACCCGTATGATCGGCGGGCTCATCATGGTGCACGGAGATGACAGAGGTCTTGTGCTGCCGCCACGCGTAGCGCCCATTCAGGCGGTGATACTGCCCATCGCGCAGCATAAGCCGGGCGTTCTAGAAAAGGCGGAGGAGCTCTATAACACCCTCAAAGCGGCGGGTATCCGCGTGAAGCTCGACGACAGCGAGCAATCCGCGGGCTGGAAGTTCAACCAGTGGGAAATGAAGGGCGTGCCGCTGCGCATCGAGATCGGTCCCAAAGACATTGAAAACAATCAGGTCGTCATTGTGCGCCGCGACGAACTCCAAAAGCAATTTGTATCCATCGACGGTTTGGCGAGGTCCGTTGCGGGAATGCTTGACGATGTACACAACGGGTTATATAGAAAAGCACTGGAGTTGCGAGAAAGCAGAACCGTAGACGCAACCACGTTTGAAGAGCTGCGCGAGGGCGTAAAGAACGGTTTTGTGCGTGCCATGTGGTGCGGGGAAACCGCCTGTGAGCTTGAAATCAAGGAAAAAACGGGGGGCGCTACCACGCGCTGTATGCCGTTTGAGCAAGCTGAGCTTTCCGACGTTTGCGTCCATTGCGGAAAGAAAGCGCATGCGTTGACGTATTTTGCGAGAGCATATTGACATAGATCGGTAAGGGGGTAAGCCAATGAGAAGGCCGGACAACAAAACGCTGATTCTGACGGGGATTCTGTTTGTGGTAGTCGTTCTGCTGACATGTTTGTTGCGGTTCGATATTCATCATCAGGAGAAACTCGCAGGATATTGGACGCTGGGCGACGTGGGCGTGTATATCGCCGCGGTGCTGCTCCCTGGGCCATGGGCGGCGCTGGCCGCGGGCGTAGGCTCCGCCCTTGCGGATATTTTTGTGGGCCAGGCCATCTACGCGCCCGCAAGCCTGATCATCAAAGCCGGTATGGCGCTCGCGTTTTATTCCCGACTCAGGCGCGGGCATACGCTATTGGACATCGTGAAATCAGTAGCAGTGGCGGGCGGCATTATGATCGGCGGGTATTTCTTCTATGATCTCATTATCCGCGGGGATTACGTGCTCGCAGCAATCAGCCTGCCGTTCAACATCCTGCAGCTGATTGGCTCCGGTCTCATTGCGGTTCCCGTATTATTTTTGATGGGCGGGAAAAACTACCGTCAAGGGGGCGGTTTTGGCTCCCGGGACGATTTTTATACCCCAACAAGAAGGCAGTTGAAATAATATGAAATTAACGGTGCTTGGCCGGTACGGGCCATTTCCCGCGCCGGGGGGCGCCTGCTCGGCCTATTTGCTCGAAGCGCCCGCCATCCCCGGAAAGAACGGCCCGCACGATAAAAAGGTAAAGCTGGTCATTGATCTGGGCAGCGGGGGGTTATCACGGCTGGTCTCCGTTTGCCCCTTAAGCGAGATCGATGCAATCCTGCTTTCCCATCTGCATAGCGACCATATGTCGGATATGTTGGTACTGCGTTATGCCCTGCAGTTGCTGCCTAAAAAGGGCGTCAACGTGCCCATACCGCTGCATGTGGTGGCTCCGGGCACGCCCGAAACCGAGTTCCGGCTGCTTTCTTCCGCAGGCACATTTGATATGGTCAAAATGGAGGACGGCATGAAGCTGCGGTTTGGCGCACTCACCGTGACGCTCCACAGCATGCTCCATCCGGTACCTTCCTACGCCATGGACTTCCTGGAGGAGGAACCGGCAAGACCCCCCGCCTATGGCGAGGATATCCCGTTGAAACGCCTGGTCTATACAGGCGATACCTGTTACAACGAAAAGCTTGTGTCGTTGTGCCGCAACGCAACGGCGCTGCTGGCGGATACCGGCCTTCTGGCCAAGGAAAAGACGACGGATTTTGTCCCGCACCTCACCGCCCGCGAAGCAGGGGAGATCGCAAGGAAGGCCGGAGTCGGCAGACTCCTGTGCACCCATCTGTGGGGCGGCGGAGGCATCATTGAAGACCTTGTGCAACGAGAGGCGCAGGAAGCATTTCCTGCCGCAGAGGTTGTACAGGAAATGATGACCTACGAAATCTAACAACAGAGCATATCAAGGCTGTCCGTTGAACGGACGGCCTTTTTTATTGAAATCTATGAAACAGATGTGGGGTTGCTATCCTAAACGTTTTGTCAAGGCGTTTTGTTCAATTAAGCAAATAAAAAATGCACCCGCAGACCTGAAGCCTGTGGGCGCGTTTTCCATTATTCCACTTTTTGCCTCTCCGCTTTCAGCTTGCCATCATTCGATACCGGCTTTTGCAAGCAGCCGCTTTTTCATCAGCGGAAGGAGCCAGTACAAAAGACCTGCCGCAATCGCGCCTGATGCCGCTCCCACTGCAACCGGAACCGCGGCATCCGAACCGCTTTTGTTCTCGGAAGTCGTCCCGCTCGCCGGAACCGAGCCAACAGACGCGGGCAGGGGGCCGAGGTTGATTTGGGTGCCATCCGTAAGCGTGAATACCAGCTCGGCATTTTCGTTGAACGCTGCGGATTTTACGCCCACGCCGTCCTTGCCGTTGGTGACGGTGAATGTGGTGATTGAGCCGTCCGTAAAGGCAATGGTATAGGTGTCCACGCTACTCTCGCTGCCGGTTTTGGTAACGCTCAAAATGCCGTTGCCATCCTTTCCGTTGCTGCCGTCTTTCCCGTTTTGACCATCCCTGCCATTCGTGCCGTTGCTTCCGTCGCGGCCATCTCTGCCGTTATCGCCTGACGCGCCTTGCGGCCCTTGCGGCCCGGCGACAACCGAAACCGCCGTGAGGTTAATCCAGTCCGCATCCCCTTGATAGCGCCATTGGATGTAGCCGCCGTTCACCCGCAGCTCGACCTCTCTGCCGTCGGCGCCGTTTGCACCTGAGAGGGCGCTAAGCGCAATTAGATCTCGCCAGTCGTCGTCGCTTTCCCCGGTATAACGCCATTGAATGTGCGTTGCGTTCACCCGCAGATCGATTTCCCGGCCGTCCGCGATGTCCAAAATCACCGTACCGCAGAAGCCGCTGACTGTACCGATGCCGCCGTTTACCGCGACTGTCATGACAGTAGGCGTGCTGGCAAAGTCAGTATACATATCCCCGTTGGCCTGTTCGGTGAATATTTTCAGGGTGTAGGTTCCGTCCGAAACACCGGAAAGGGGAACGTTCAAGCTTCCTCTGTCGGCATTGCTGCTGTCAGCCAGCTTACCATAGTATTTTACCGTACCGAGCTCGTCTTGCAGTACGCAGGATACATACTGGTTTGCTCCCGTTGTGGCGCCCGTATAGCTGAACAAAAGATTTGCGCTGCTTTGCGTGATTTGTGCTGTGGTTGCAAGCACAACCAGCGTCTGTGCACTGTCCTTTACCGTAAATTTGAAATTCTGCGTTGACGCTGCCGCGCCGACAAGGCCGCTCCCTACCACCGCGAAAGATTTAGAGCTCGCCCCGCTCGCGTCAGTTGTGAAGAGGACAGACGACAGATTTATGTGTAAAGCGGGGCGAACCGCGATATACGTGTAAACGGAGCCGCCATTGGGGCCGCCGTCGAAGCCGCCACCGAGGATGCCGAAACACGCACCGACACTGCTGTGCGGCGAACGCAGCCAGAAATAGTAATCATAGCTCGAACCCGAAAAGACATCACCGGAGATAGTGCCCATTGACTGATATTCACTGGAAGACAGCGGCCACAGCTTTTGGTTGCTTACCGGTGTGCCGCCTATATTATCCAAGCTGCGCGCCTTAATCAGCGCGGCTTCGTTTGCTGGAATGGCATCGGCTTTGGTAGCCAGAAAGTTCATCAACGTGCTGTCATTGTAGTCGCTGGGGTTGGTGAAATCACCCTCGTAGTAGCTGCCATTGCCGGGGAAAATCGTCCAGCTCGGGTTGTCTTGCCAGATAGCGCCATTGCGGAACGTCGTGTAGCCCAAACTGGTTCTCGCCAGCAGGGTGAGGTGGCCGGGCTGGGGGCTTACACCACTTGTGCCATTACCAATCACATACCACTCCCGCCCGGCAAAGGCCACCGCTGTGCTGTTTAGGGTAAAGGCCGGAGTGCCCTCCTGTATGTCTGCCGCGCTGGCAACAGCGGGCAGCAGAGCCACAAACAGCAGAGCGCACAGCAGCGCCGCCATGCGTTTTTTCGTTCTGTTCATCCTTGTTTCTCCTTTGTTCTTTTCACGAATACCGCCTGCAATATTGTTTGCGGTTGCGTTGTCAGCTTGTTTTTATGGCGAAACCAAGGTATAATAGAGCCGTTTAACAGAACATCATGACTGTAGTCATGATAACTTGTTTTTCAAATAAAATCAAGATGCAGCGA
>JAEZIE010000014.1 GCA_023416175.1 Bacillota bacterium | reverse complement strand
GAATAGGGATGCTGCGCACACCGCTTAAAAACTGGCCGGTGATGGACTCCTTGCAGGCCATTACCTCTTCCACCTCGCCCGCAGCCACAATATGCCCGCCATGCTCTCCCGCGCCGGGGCCGATATCCACCAAGTAGTCTGCCTCGCGCATGGTTTCTTCATCGTGCTCTACGACAATAAGCGTATTGCCGATATCCCGCATATGTTTGAGCGTGTTAAGCAGCCTTGCGTTGTCCCGCTGGTGCAGGCCGATGCTGGGTTCGTCTAAGATGTACAATACGCCCACAAGGCCCGAGCCGATCTGCGTCGCGAGCCGGATGCGCTGCGCCTCGCCGCCCGAAAGCGTGATCGCCCCGCGCGAAAGCGTGAGGTAATCCAAGCCCACGATCACCAAAAAGCCAAGGCGTGCGTCGATTTCCTTTAATATCTGAGCCGCAATGATCTGGTTGGAGCTTGAAAGCGACAGACCGCCCAAGAACGCACGTGCCTCCAACACCGTGGCCTCGCTCAGCTCAGAAATGTTCCTGTCCCCCACCGTGACGGCCAGACTTTCCGGCTTTAAGCGCTTGCCGTGGCAGTCCGGGCAGAGCGTGTTGGACATAAACGATTCGATCTCCTGCTTGGAGTAATCGCTTTGCGTTTCCTTGTAACGGCGTTCCAGATTGGTGATGATGCCTTCAAACGGAGCGTCGAATGTACCCGAACCATACTCCTTGGAATAGACGATATGCAGCTTTTCCTTGCCGGTGCCGTACAGGATGGCATTAAGCGCCTTTTGGGGCAGATCCTTCACCGGCGCATGCAAGGAGAACCCGTATGCTTCGGACAGGGCCTTAAAATACATGTAGGCGATGCTCTCATGCGCATCGCTGTGCCAGCCCGAAACGCTGATGGCCCCCTGCTCCAGGGAAAGCGAAGTGTCGGGAACGACAAGATCCGGATCCACCTTGAGTAGCGTCCCAAGCCCCGTACATGTGGGGCATGCGCCAAACGGGTTGTTGAAGGAGAACATACGCGGGGATAGTTCCTCCATGCTGATGCCGCAATCTGGGCAGGCGTAGTTCTGGGAGAACAGCAAGGATTCTCCATCAATTATATTCACCAATGCAAGGTTGGACGCAAGCGCAAACGCGGTTTCGATGCTGTCCGTCAGGCGGCTTTCAATGCCGGGCTTGATGACCAGGCGGTCCACAATCGCCTCGATGGTATGCTTGAACTTCTTATCCAGCGCAGGCACGTCGTTGATATCATACTGCGTGCCATCCACCCGTACACGCACATACCCATCCTTGCGCAATTGATCAAGAAGCTTCTGGTGCTCGCCCTTCCTGGCGCGCACACACGGCGCCATGACCTGGATGCGCGTCCCTTCCGGCAGGGACAGCACCTGATCCACCACCTGGTCGATGGACTGTCGGGAGATCGGCTTCCCACAGCTGGGGCAGTGCGGAATGCCGCAGCGCGCGTAAAGAAGGCGCAGATAGTCGTGTATCTCCGTTACTGTACCCACCGTGGACCTGGGGTTATGGCTGGTGCTCTTTTGGTCGATGGAGATGGCAGGCGACAATCCGTCGATAGAGTCCACATCCGGTTTTTCCATCTGGCCCAAAAACTGGCGCGCGTACGCGGAAAGGCTTTCCACGTACCGCCTTTGCCCCTCCGCGTAAATGGTATCAAACGCCAAAGAGGACTTTCCTGAGCCGGAAAGCCCCGTCATAACGATTAGCTTGTTCCTGGGCAGCGAGAGCGTGATGTTCTTGAGGTTGTGCTCGCGCGCCCCCTTGATGACAATCGAATCATGCATAAATGAAACCCAATTTCCCTCTGTGTAAATATTTGACCGGTTTCCCGGTTGTATGCGTTGGAGACGATGGGAGCTTTGCTCCCACCCTCACTTCTTTTCTTTCACAAGAAAGAAAAGAAGCAAAAGAAAGCGAATGCTTTCAAATCTTTCTTCATACCAGTATCTGGCTACTTACGCGTCCTGCCCCGTGCGGGCTTTTTGCTGCCCACAGTGCCGGGCGCGGGTTTCGCGGGAGCAAGCGCCGTTTCCCCCTGCAAGGCCCTGAGTTCATCCCTGAGCTTTGCCGCCGCTTCAAATTCCAGCGCCGCAGCCGCTTCACGCATCTGCTGGGTGAGGATGGCGATACGTTTTTCCTTATCCTCCGGTGAGAGCGCGCCCGCGGCGTCCTTGACTTTGCTTGAAATCTCAAGCACGTTATGGATCGCTTTTGTAATGCTCCTGGGCGTAATGCCATGCTCCTCGTTAAACGCCTTCTGCTTGGTACGGCGGCGCTCGGTTTCATCGATGGCGCGCTGCATGGAAGGCGTAATGACGTCCGCATACAGGATGACGCGGCCTTCCACATTGCGCGCGGCGCGGCCGATGGTCTGAATGAGCGATGTATCCGAGCGCAGGAAGCCTTCCTTATCCGCATCGAGGATACACACTAAACCCACCTCGGGCAGATCCAAGCCTTCGCGCAGCAGGTTGATACCCACCAGCACGTCGAACTCGCCCAATCTGAGGTCGCGTATGATCTCCATGCGCTCGATGGTTTCGATATCGCTGTGCATGTACCGCACGCGTATACCCATACCGTCGAGATATTCCGTGAGGTTTTCCGCCATACGCTTGGTGAGCGTGGTAATGAGCGTGCGGAAGCCTTTTCTGGCGGTCTCCTTGACCTCACCCAATATATCGTCCACCTGACCCTTTACGGGACGGATGGAGATTTCCGGGTCAACAAGGCCGGTGGGGCGGATGATCTGTTCCGCCACCTGCGTGGTCAGCCCCAGTTCATAATCCCCCGGCGTTGCGGAAACACAAACCACCTGATTGATGCGTTCCGAAAATTCCTCAAACTTCAGCGGGCGGTTGTCGTATGCGGAAGGAATGCGAAAACCGTACTGCACCAAATTTTCCTTGCGCGCACGGTCTCCCCGGTACATGCCGCGCGCCTGCGGGAGCGTCACATGGCTTTCATCCACAAACAGCAGGAAATCCTTCGGGAAATAGTCGAGCAGCGTAAAGGGCGGCTGTCCCGGCTTTCGCCCGTCAAAATAGCGGGAGTAGTTTTCAATGCCGCTGCAGTAGCCAAGCTCGCGCATCATCTCAAGGTCGTAAAGCGTCCTCTGTTCGAGACGCTGCGCTTCCACCAGCTTGTCCTGCGCCTTTAACTCCCGGACGCGGGCATACATATCGTCCTCAATCTCCTGCATGGCGGCGATGAGCTTTTCACGGCTGGTGGCATAGTGGGAGGCAGGGAATATCGCGACGTGCGCGCGATCCATGAGCATTTCTCCCGTTACCACGTTGACCTCGCTGATACGCTCGATCTCATCGCCGAAAAATTCTACCCTGAGCGCTTTTTCCGACCAGTTCATGGGGAACACTTCCAATACATCCCCCCGCGCGCGGAACGTGCCGCGCGCAAAGTCGAAATCGTTGCGCTGGTATTGGATGTCCACCAAACGACGCATGACCTCATCCCGGCCGATCTCCATGCCCTTTCTTAAGGAAATGGAAAGGCGCATATACTCTTCCGGGTCACCCAACGCATAGATGCAGGAAACAGACGCGACGATGATAACGTCCCGCCGTTCGTTGAGCGCGCAGGTTGCGCTGTGCCGGAGCTTATCGATTTCTTCGTTGACGGTGGAGACCTTTTCAATATAAGTATCCGAAGAGGCGATATACGCTTCGGGCTGATAATAATCGTAGTAGGAAACGAAATACTCTACCGCGCTGTCCGGAAAAAACTCTTTGAACTCGGAACAGAGCTGCGCCGCGAGCGTTTTGTTGTGCGCCAACACGAGCGTAGGCTTCTGCACGCGCTCGATTACTTTGGCCATGGTGAATGTCTTTCCGCTGCCCGTCACGCCGAGCAATACCTGCAGCTTGTCCCCCCGTATGACGCCGTTAGCAAGTGCATCGATCGCCTGCGGCTGATCGCCCTGCGGCTCAAACGGAGAAACCACTTTGAATTCGTTCATTTGCTGTTCCGCCTCCAGCGGCGCATGTAAGGGCTATTCGCCCGCAATCAAAACGTATAATCTACCGATACGGTTCCCGTGCGGCGCGGTTTGATAAATGCGCGCACCGCCTCATGCGCGGGGTGGGCGTCATACGCATGGAGTCCCGCCATATCGTCAAACGTGGCGATCAGCACAAGATCGTACGCACGCTCGGAAGCAAGCTCATTAAGACCGACTTCCATGCTGCGCAATGTGGGGACCGTTCCCACTAAATCCCGCAGCATGCGCGCCGCCTCCAGTGCGTCCGCCGCATCCGCAAATTTCTGACAAACCACGTGCCTGACCATACCGAATCCTCCCCAGTTTTTGTATCGCTTTGTCATACATTGTATCAGAAAGCCCCTAAAAGGAAAACCACTTTATGCGAATATTTGTTTTCTTTTCACATCCTTAACATCCTTACAAGAGCATGGCTTCCATCGCTTCCAGTAACCTCCGGTTGTTGGATGTTACAGTATATGGTACGGTATTAATAGTTTGTAACAAGCCGGATTTTGCCGCCATAAGCCCTGGCGCACGACTTTTGGGAGGAATGTTTCATGACTGCAGCCTTTATCTTCTGCGCAGGTATCATCCCCGCAGTCCCTTTGATTGGCGTGAATATTTTTCACCGTCGCAAGGACAAGGTGCGAAAAAATGTTTGCATCGGTTTGTTTGTTCTGCAATTGCTTTTGAGTATCCTATACATCCTTGCCTGGCTGCGCACGCATTAAGATTCGGAGATTTTTTCTTATTTTTTATGGGTGTCATTTAAAATGTACGGAATTTTATCCGTGCATTTTTATTTGCATCGTATTTTAAAAATCCAAACCAAAATCGGATAAAAATAAATGGAAATAAATTTGAAAATCGTTTCAAATAAATTACTCGGAAAATAAAGTTCAGAAAACACCCGTAACTTCTAGGTTCTTCTGCCGTTGAGGTGGCGATACTTTCATATTATTGTTTTTTAATTCCTGAATTTCATGATATTTTCTATTGCTTTTCGCATTTTAATTCATACGTTTCCCGGCAGGTCAGCTGCGCCAAATCATAAATTCAAATTATTTTTTATTTTATCAGAATTAAAATCGAATTTATGAAACACACAATTCCGCCAGGCCGCTCCTCCGCAGTCTTGACATTTATGCCTTATTTCGCGATAATACGTTGAGGAAAACAATTGGCCGCGTGCAGAGAATCCGCGGCAAAAGTCAACTCTTCCCTTCTTATTGCTTGCTATACTGCGCGCCTGGGTTGCTTTTTGTGCGCGCCATTAAAATCAAGGGAGATAATTTATGGACGGGGAACTGAAGAAGAAGTATGGATTGATGACCGCCGTGGCAATGGTGGTCGGCATCGTCATCGGCAGCGGCGTGTTCTTTAAAGCGGAAAAAATCCTCACCGCCACCGGCGGGGACCTGCCGCTGGGCATACTCGCGTGGATCATCGGCGGGCTCATCATGATCGTCTGCGCGTACACGTTTTCGACAATGGCGACGAAGTATGAGTATGTCAACGGCCTGGTGGACTATGCAGACGTGACCATGGGTAAAAAATATGGCTATTACATCGGCTGGTTCATGGCGACTATCTACTACCCCACGCTGACCTCGGTGCTCGCCTGGGTATCCGCGCGCTACACCTGCGTGCTGCTGGGCTTTTCCATCGTAGGCGCGGAGTGCATGGTGATCTCGTGCTTCTACTTGATTGCAAGTTATGCGGTCAATGCCCTCTCCCCTGTCCTGGCGGGGAAATTCCAGGTCTCCACGACAATAATTAAGTTGATCCCGCTGCTGTTGATGGCTGTGATCGGCACCGTTACCGGCTTAGTCAACGGCATGACGATCGAAAACTTCACCACTGCCGTCATGCCGGTGGAAAAGAGCACCGCACTCTTTTCCGCGGTGGTTGCGACCGCGTTTGCCTATGAAGGCTGGATCATTGCCACCAGCATCAACGCGGAGCTCAAGGATGCAAAGAAGAACTTACCCAAGGCTCTGCTTATTGGTACGCTCATCGTTATGGCAGTGTATATTCTCTATTACATCGGCCTCGCAGGCGGAATCAGCAACGCTGAAATGATGCAGAACGGCGAAGAGGCCGCGAAGGCCGCGTTCACCAAGATATTCTCCAACGTCGGCGGCACGTTGCTGTTCGTATTCGTCGTCATTTCGTGCCTGGGCACCCTCAACGGCCTGATGCTGGGCTGCACGCGAGGCATGTATTCGCTGGCCGTGCGAAACGTCGGGCCCAAGCCTGAAATTTTCAAACAGGTGGACAAGTCCACCAACATGCCCGCGAATTCCTCCATACTGGGCTTGCTGCTGTGCGGCTTCTGGCTCCTATACTTCTACGGCGCCAACCTGACGGAAAGCTGGTTTGGCCCCCTGGCGTTCGATTCCTCGGAGCTTCCTATCGTAACGATCTACGCGGCATACATTCCCATATTCATCATGCTGATGAAAAAGGAAAAGGACCTTTCCCCATTCAAGCGGTATGTGATGCCAACGCTTGCCATACTGGGTTCCATATTCATGGTGGTCGCAGCGATATTCGCCCACAAGATGGCGGTCGCATGGTACTTGCTGCTGTTTGCCATCATCATGACGATCGGCAGCTTTTTCAGCCAGCCAAAGAAGATATAGCCGATACTGTTCAATCATTGGTTCCTTGCATGCGCCCTATTAAGGGCGCATTTTTTATTTGATAAATAATTAAAATAATCATTAAAAGAATTAAAATTCAAAAAATAGTTCGAATTAATTTAAATTAAATATTAATATTGACATTGACAAACGGATGCGCAACCAACTTTAAATATCTAGCCTCGCGATATGCCATGACCGATATGGCGGAATAAGCAGTAACTCCTTATCGCTTCATTATTACACCGCAAAATTGGCCGGAATCCCAGACTTCGTTCTCGTTTGGGATTCCGGCCTGTTCGTCCATTATGTTTCTTTTTAATGTTTATTCTTTATCTTGTTCCATATTCGGCATCGCGTTTACGCCGACCTTTTTGAGTAACGGCAGCAAAAGATACAGCAGGAATACGTAAACCGGAATGGAAACCGCCTGGTTGATGACGCGCAGCGGCAATATCGTCTCAACCGGGATGCCGTAGAGCGTCACCAACAGAAAGGTGTTGCAGATTATAGAACAAAACACTTGGGAACTGCCCACTGCAAGAAACAGCCGTGGAAGCGTTGCCCTTTGCCTGGTTCTAAAAAAGAGTGCGGGCAGCAGCCCGGTGAGAACGCCTACAATCGTAAACCACGGCACATATGCGCCCTTTGGAGAGATCATAAACTGCAGCACATCCGTAAGACCTCCGGCGATGCCGCCGTAGACCGGCCCAAACAGGATACCCGCAAGTATGACCGGCAGCGTACCTAAACCGATCTTGAGGGAATAGATCCCGAGCGGAAAGACCGGTATGCTCAATGGCCCGGAAAGCAGTACCGCAATGGCCGTAAGCAGCGCGCAAGTAACAAGCCGTTTTGTTTGAAACCCCGAATTCATAAAAAAAGCGCCTCCTAAGCGAGCGCATAAAAAAACGCCCGTTATTTTGGGCGCAACTTCACCCAAAATGGGCGTATTGCGCAGCGGACGCGGCCTTTGTCCCTGGGTCATAATACCCGCTCGGACAGGGGCAACTTCCCATCCCCTGCCGCATAAGCCTAAAGCTTATGCACAACGCCTACTCTGCTAATGGGAGTATACATGGAAATCCACCCACACGCAAGGGGACAATTGGGAGTAGGCCGCATGCTGTCTTGTGAAAAGTGGCATGGAGTCGTAGCAAGGCCGCGCCATTCTTGCTTATGGTTCCCCAAAATACCCGCAGCTCGAGCTTTGTTTTTGGCCGCTTCCTGCTCGGCGGTGCGTACAGAAAAGCTGCGGCGTCAAGTATCGCTGCAGAGCGAGGAGCCGCTTTGCTATCATGAATGAACTGTGAATCCCTTGCGGATATATGGGGTTTTTATTTACTTTCCACACCCGCTAACATATAATTTGTTTGTATGTTTGAAGCGGGAGGGGTCAAATTGTCCACTAAGCCAAAAAACAAGACAACCTTAAAAAAAAAGGAGGTTGATCAAAAAGAACTGCTTGCGCGTGTTTACGTTGTGATTATGCTTAGCATATTTCCGCTGTATCTGAATGCGGATAAATATATTTCGCTCACCAAGCACAAGACGGTCTTCCTTTTCGTCGTCACCCTGCTGGCCTTTTTGAGTATCCCCATCCTGTACTTCACTCGCTTTGAAGGCATCAAGCAAAGAAAGCCCATTAAGCTGCCCGCGCCTTCCTTTGCAGGCTGGATGCTTCTTGCTTTCCTTTTTATAACGCTTCTTTCCACCCTGTTTACTCCATACCCCAAAAATATTTTTTGGGGATACGCCGAACGGTTTGACGGTTTTGCGACCCAGCTCCTGTACGGAGCGATTTTCTTGTTTGTAGCCCGCTATTACCGTCCAAAGGAAATCGATTTTGTGGCGTTTGCCGTTTCCTCCATGCTGGTGAGCGTCATCGGCATAATGCAGTATTATGAGATGGACTTCTTATCGCTCTTCCCCTATGACCGGATGCCGGAGTTTACCGGAAAGACGATCATATTCCGCACAACGCTTGGGAATATCGACGTTGTCTCCTCCTACCTATCCATTACGGTAGTGCTCTTCGGCATGCTGTATGTGAAGTATCCGAGTAAATTCCGCCTCCTTTACCTTGCAGCGGGGGCGATCAACACCTACATGCTCATGGTTGCGGGCGCGGAAGCGGGCATGGTTGGCGCTATGGCGGCATTCGTGCTTTCGCTGCCCTTTATAATAACGGATCTCAAAACGTTGGCCAGACTTTTGTTGGTTGGCGGCGCTTATGCACTTATGATATTCCTGTTCAATACCAGCAACGTTGCTGCGGGTACTCTCAACCTATTGGGCAGCCGCTGGTTTTTATTGTCCCTTACCCTGGCCGCTCTTGGCGGCATATTGTTTGTTCTATCCGGCCGGGTCAGGTTTAAGCCCAAAGCGGCAACCATTCGGTGGATTGGCGTGTCTTTGATCGTATTGGTACTTGCGGCAGGTATTCTCGCTGTGGAGAAGATCGGTATGGACCCCGCAACCGGCACAATCTATCAGGCGCGTGAAATGCTAAACGGCAATATGCAGGACGAGTTTGGTACCTATCGTGGTTTTGTATGGAAGAGAACATTGCGGGTTTTACAGGAGAGTACGCCTTTTGGTCAGCTGCTGATTGGTTCCGGCCCCGATACGTTTGTAGACCGGTTCGGTCCGTTCCAGAAAGAAGCCAAGGCGTTGCTTAATATCATGTATGATAAGGCACACAATGAGTATCTGCAGATTCTTATATGCCAGGGCATATTGGGTCTTGCGGCCTATCTTACATTCCTTGGGGCGGTGCTTGCAAAAGCTGCAAAACGCGCGTTTGAAGACCCGCTGCTGCTCGCCTGTCTTTTAGCGTGCGTGAGTTACCTTATACAGGCGTTCTTCAGCATCAGCCTACCGATTTCGACACCGGCGTTTTGGATACTGCTCGGATTGGCGGCGATGTTGTCCCGCAAACAAAACGCGGAAACTACTCCAAATGATCTGCGGTTCCCGTAAGGCAGCGTGGGATGGCCCGGAGGAAGTATGAGTACGAATTTTCAAAAATCTATCCAAAGCCTGATTGCCATATTGAACGTCGCATTGCTGGTGACGGTATTTTTCCTGGTATGGAGTAACTTCTATAACAGCACGCTGCCCATTCCGTTTTTCAGGCGCGGCAATTATATTTTATATGGGTTGTATGCCGTTATCCTGTACGCCTTTGTCTTGCTGATGAAGGGGCACCGCATCGGTTCTATGCGCATTTTAGAAATCATACTCTCCCAGGCAATCGCAATCATACTGACCAATATCGTCACCTTTTTTCAGATATCCCTGTTAAGCTACAAGCTAGCGCCAGCAGGCGGTTTTCTTTTGATGACAGCGGCGCAGCTTATTCTGGCGGCCATCTGGGCTACGTTTTCCACCCGCATCTACAACCGGGTATTCGCGCCGCAAAAGATGGTCTTTTTATATGACGACCCATCCAAGGTCACGTTGGCGGCCAAGCTCAACGTTATCAAAGAGCGTTTTAGCATCTGTTATTACGTGGACGCCGCAAGCGAAAGAAACCGCATCGCACTCATTGTTGACCAATATCCCTCTGTTCTAGTGGCTGTGAACGATCCTGTCATGCAGGAGTGGCTGATTCGGCTTTGCTACGAAAAGCAAAAGCGGCTCTATTTTATGCCCAGCATTACAGACGTCATCAAAAACGGCGCGCAGGGCGTTCACGCGGTGGATACACCGCTGCTGCTTTGCCGCAACGGACGGCTGACCACCGAGGAGCGCATAGGTAAGCGGTTATTCGATTTGGTTGTTGCTCTTATCGGAATTGTTGCACTTTCGCCGCTCATGCTGCTCACTGCCGCTGCCATCTGGCTTTATGACCGCAAAAACGTTATCTATACGCAGCCGCGCCTGACGAGAGATTCGAAAGTCTTTAATGTCTATAAGTTCCGCTCCATGGTCATGGATGCGGAGAAGGACGGCGTACGCCTGGCCGTGACAAACGATGACCGGGTGACGCCCGTTGGCCGGTTTATCCGCAAGTGCAGGCTGGATGAGCTTCCGCAGTTGTTCAATATTTTATCCGGCGATATGTCCTTTGTTGGTCCCCGCCCGGAACGGCCCGAGATCGCCGCAGAGTATGAAAAGGAATTCCCCGCGTTCCGTTACCGGCTGAACGTGAAGGCCGGGCTGACCGGCAACGCGCAGGTTTACGGAAATTACGATACGTCCTCGCAGGATAAGCTGCTGATGGATTTGATGTACATCGAGAATTATACGTTTTTACATGACTTGAGCTTGCTGTTCCAGACGTTACGCATCATCCTGATCCCAAGCCGCGCGGAAGGGTTCCAGGAGGATCCTGTGCTTTTGATGAACTGCGGCGAAGGGCTTATGAAACAAGCAGGCTCTTCTTCTGAAGTCGATCAAGCACAGTGATCTCGTCTTCTGTTATGTACCCAAATGCTTTTGAGTGGGTCCGGCAGGATCTGTCGGGCCTTTTTGCCATCCCAATGTAATCGCAGCCATTTGAACACCATGTCTGGCCTTGGATCCGGTATAAATGGCGGCATCTTTTCGGATGCGTATCTTAGTGATGGCGGGGTAATATAACGATATCGGCTATCCAAGGCATAGAGGAGGCAAACGCTATGCGCATTGCGGTTATGAAGGTCAGCCTGCACGCGAACTGGGTACATAGCCTCAAGGAAAAGCGCTCGGAGGTTAAAAGCCTTTGCTCAAAAATCAAAAATAAGTTCAATGTATCCGCGGCTGAAGTGGACGAACAGGATATCCATCAAATCATCGTGCTTGGGTTCGCTGCCGTCGTCACGGACAGCGCACAGGGTGACAGCACGCTTTCGCATGTCCTGTGCTTTATTGAAGAAAACACACAAGCGTTCATTACCGATGTGGAGCAAACGCTGTTTTAAATCGATCAGATGAATACCCGGCGCATGGGCAAGAAATTTTTCACAGGATCGCGTGCTCCATGTACCGGCTCCATGCGGCTTATTGAAGCAAAAAAACTAGCTATCCCCCGTCTGGGTAACAAACGACGTGCCGTTATTGGAGTTGCGCTTAGCCTCTTTCTCCTACAATGGTAAACCGCCTATTGCCTCCTGCTTAATTCCTCATCTTCTTCCATCAGGAAAACTGCATATTAAAAGCTGTGTGCCACCTAGCCTCCCCGCACGCCTGTTTGAGTGCGGCGGAGGTTCTTTGCGTTCCTCCAAATCGCGCTGCGCCTTACCTCGTGTATAGCCTCCGGTATCACAACCTCAGCAGACCCGCCTGATGCTTAAAATACCCCTGTCACCAAACCGCCTGCAGGACATATTTTAGTAGTATCAGCGCTTCAAGGGGGCGGCAGGGTATGCATGAGCCTATTACATTCCTCATCCGCGGCAAGGATCCCCGCAATGCATACCTTGCAAAGCAGCTCCAGGCCAGCGGCCACCGTGTGATACTGCAGGAACTCATACCCGACACGACGGCGCGCGCTATGAGCATTCCCTGTCCCTGCGTGCTTGTTCTGGAACTGCATACCCCCCTGCATGCGGTGCGCCCGGCGCTTGAGAGCCTTACCCCCGGCTCTGCGTGCTTCGCCGGGCGCATCAGCGCAGATGATCTTCAATACGCTTCAAACAAAGGCGTCTTTTATTGCAACCTGCTCGACGATGATGAATTCTGCATCAAAAACGCCATCCCAACTGCGGAGGGAGCGCTGATGATTGCGCTGCAAAATACCCCCTTTACCATACACGAAAGCCACCTGACCGTAATCGGATATGGGCGGGTCGGCAAGGCAGTGGCGCGCATTTTCCGTGCGTGCGGCTGTCACGTAACGGTTGCCTCGCGTGAACCTTCCGAGCTTGCGGATGCCTACGCAAACAGTCATACCTGCGTCTGGCTAAAAGGGCTTTCGGGTACATTGCCTTCTTCCGATCTTGTCATCAATACGGTACCCGCACGCCTCTTGACCGCCTCGCTGTTAAAGGAATTGCACAAGGATACCATCATCATTGAGCTTGCCTCGGGCACGGATAACATCGACCTTGCGGCCGCGGACGCGCTGGGGCTGACCGTAATCAAAGCGGGTTCGCTGCCGGGAAGCACTGCCCCTGCCACCGCTGCGGAATACATGAAGGATGCCATACTGGACCGCTTAAAAAGCAGAGGTGAATTCGGACTTGAATAACTTGCGCATCGGCTACGCTCTGACCGGCTCGTTCTGTACATTGGAGGAAGCGCTCAAGGAAATGCAGACGCTAAAAGACGCGGGCGCTATCATTACCCCCATCGTTTCCTTTGCGGTGGCCAATACAGACACGCGCTTTGGAACCGCAAAATACTTCCATGACCGCATGGCGGAAATCACAGGCAGGGAACCAATTGCCACCATTGAGGATGCGGAGCCGATCGGCCCCAAAAAGCTTCTTGACGTACTCGTGATCTCCCCATGTACCGGAAATACACTCGCAAAACTTGCAAATGCTGTGACGGATACGCCGGTCACTATGGCGGCAAAGGGGCATCTGCGCAACAAAAGGCCGGTGGTAATCGCCATCTCCACCAACGACGGGCTTTCGGCCAACGCAAAGAACCTCGGTATGTTGCTGAATACCCGAAACGTTTACTTCGTACCCTTCGGGCAGGATAATCCCGTGCACAAAAGCAACTCGCTCATTGCGGATTATACAAAACTCCTGCCCACCATCGAGCAGGCAGCGCTGGGCGAACAGATACAGCCGATCCTGCTGCGGGGATAATCACAAAATAATGATAAGGCGGGCGCATGCCCGCCTTTGTGCGTGAAAAGATGCATATACTTTGTATTTTCATGAGGTATCGCCACCTGCGGCGGCCACGATAGGTTTTTTTATTTTATAGCGGGAGGGCTCCGCCCCCGCGCCCCCTAGAATGGACGTTCTCAAGTAAGGGGGCTGGGATCTGGTAAATGTATTTGGGGCATGCCCCAAAACAAAAAATATCGTCCGCGCAAAGGTAACGATACCTTGAGGCCTTAAGTAGGTTTATTGGTGCTCTGAAAAGGCGGGCATGCGCCCGCCTTTTTATGCTCTATTCGCTAATGATGCCCTATCATACTTCCACGATTACGCCGTATTCCCGCATCCAGAGCTCCAGCTGCAATAGATACGCGATCAGCTGCGGCCCCGTCATGAGTTGCCCGAACCAGGGGCGGCCAAACGAGCGACCCTGCGTCTCGATGAGCGTATGCACCGCGCCCATATCCAAAAGTTCCGCGATGCGGCAGCCTTTTTCATGTACCAGCCCGGTAAGCGCTTCAGAGACGGCGTTGACATACTGTGGGTGAAATGTTTTGGGGTAGGGGCTCTTTTTGCGCCACAATATCTCTTCGGGCAGCACGCCGGTCAACGCCTTACGCAACAGCCCCTTTTCCCTGCCTTCATAAAAGAGCATATCCCGCGGAATGTTGTAGGCGTATTCCACCAGCCGATAATCCGCAAAGGGAACGCGCACCTCCAGGCTGTTGGCCATGCTCATGCGGTCCTTGCGGGTTAAGAGCGTATTCATGAACCATTTGATATTGAGATAGAACATGCGCTGGAACTCCCGCGTATCTTCGGACGCATCCGGAAGGTGCACAACCTCGCTCAATGTCGCGTCGTACTGTGCCTGCACGTATTCCGGCAGGCTGATTTTTTTGAGCGCGGGGGAAAGCAGCGCATTGCGCTCTTTTACAGCGCCCGACCAAGGGAATGTCCCCGCATAGGCGAGGTCTTTTCTGACATACCAGGGGTATCCGCCAAAAACCTCATCCGCGCACTCTCCGGAAAGGGCTACGGTCGCATACTTTCTCACCTCGCGGCAGAACAACAGCAGGGATGAATCGATATCCGCCATGCCGGGCAGGTCGTTTGCACGCATGGCATCGATGAGCGCATCGGCAAGCTTTTGGTTGTTGAGTATCACGCGGTGGTGATCGCTTCCGATAAAAGCGGACATCCGGCCCACCCAGGCGTCGTCGGATGTGGGCTGGAAATCACTTGCCTGATAATAGCTTGCATTGTCCTCATAATCGATGGAAAAGGTATTGAGCGTCCGCCCTTCTTTTTTGAACTCTGCGGATGTGATGGCGGATATGGTACTCGAATCAAGCCCGCCTGAAAGAAACGTACAGACCGGAACATCTGCCACCAGCTGGCGTTTGACGGCGTCCATCAGTAAAAATCGAATATGCTCCGCTGTTTCCTCCATATTCTCCCGGTGTTCCTTTGGTTTGGGCTTCCAATACTCCCGTATCGTTGCGCCTTCCCGCGTCAGGAGCAAGTAATGGGCGGCGGGCAACTGGTTAATATTTTTAAATACGCCGCTGTGCTGCGCGTGCGCCGGCCCCAGGCCCATAATCTCGCAAAGACCATCCCCGCCGATCACGGGACGCACCGCGGGGTGCAGCAAAAGTGCTTTCAACTCCGAAGCGAACAGCAGCATGCCATCCCTGTGCATATAATAGAGCGGCTTGACGCCCAGCGGATCGCGGCAGAGGAAGAGCGTTTCGCCTTTTTCCTCCCAAATGCCAAAGCTAAATATGCCGTTAAGCTTCTCTACGCAACTTGGCCCCCACGCGATATAGGCACATAAGAGCACCTCGGTATCCGAATAGGCACAAAATGTGAAGCCTTCCGCCTTGAGTTCTGCGCGGAGATCTTCCGTATTGTAAAGCTCCCCGTTATATACAATGGTAAATGTATTGCAATGGAACATCCGCTGCATGGGCTGACAGCCTCCCTCAGGGTCTACAACCGCAAGCCTCCTGTGGCCCAGCAGCGCGTGGCGCGTCACATGGTGGCCATGAGAATCCGGCCCCCGGTGGCTGAGCGCTTTTGTCATACGTTCTATCGCCGACGTCTGTTCAAACAGTTCACGTCGATGGTCTACAATGCCAACAATACCGCACATAGTGTTTCTCCCGCTCATTTTGAATTTCGCATTCTAACAAGTATGGTTCCTTCCCATACTATGCGCGCAGGAATACGATTGGTTAAAGCGGGCCGCAGAAGCAAAAAGGCTGCCAAAGGCAGCCTTCTGAGTGTCAACAAAGGGGTTGCGTTGAAGGCTCTGCCTTCGGACCCGCAGTTTGCAATGGTCGTGCTATCCTTAACGGATCTGCACTCCCTTGCGCACTAAGCCTCCGCTTCGCTTGCTCCGCCACTGGCGGCACTCAGCTTTGGCTCCCAAACACCCGCTTAGGGCCGTAACGGCCCAAAGAACCCATTCCCGGAAACGCCTTAAATAGGGGTTTCCGACGTAAGGATTCCCAAGATGTGTCCCTTGGGTGGGGGTTCGGAGGGCGGAGCCGAGCGCCGCCTGTGGCGGAATGAGCGAGGCGAAAGCCCAGTGAACAAGAAGAACGCAAGGCGGCAGCTTGCTGCAACGCAGCGTGACCTTGTGAACTGTGTATAAGCCCCTGAATAAGGGTTTGTCTATACTCTAAAAGGCTGCCAAAGGCAGCCTTTCTCATTATCGTTGCGGTACTGATTAAATCCAAGTTACGCCATGCTCCGGGCCATAAGCCCAAGGTAAATCTATCGGCAAGCGTCAGCCTTCATATCGTTCGATAGCGACTTTAATCCTGCCGCCGCATACCATGCCCTCATCCTCGGCCGCAGCACCCGACAGGTCCACGCCGTATACACACGGACGCCCTGTGCGAATCACCTCGTAGGCAACTTTCATCGCCTCCCCTTCGCTGCATCCGCCGCCAATGCTCCCCGCAATGCGTCCATCCGGCCAGACCAGAAGCTTTGCCCCGACGCCGCGCGGCGCGGAACCCTTCGCCTCAATGATGGTAGCAATGGCAAACGGAGGCTCCTTCCCTTCCTTCAGGGCAAAAAGCACATCGCGGTCCAACTCCGGCCAGGCTTCCTTGTTGAGCGTGCGCTTATAGAGGATGACCTCAGCCAATATGGAAATGGCGATCTCCGAAGGCGTAACGGCGCCAATCTTTATGCCGATGGGCGCGCAGATTTTATCTAAAACATCCTGCGCTATGCCTTCCTCCAGCAAAGACTGCTTCACGGTCCACACCCGGTTTTTGGAGCCGATCATCCCGAGGTATGCAAGGGGGTATTTTGTCAGCTCCCGCAAGCACATTTTATCATGCCTGTGCCCGCGTGTTATGACCACAACAAAGCAGAAGGGATCGAGCCGCAGTTTGGGGAACACCCGCTCAAACGAGTCACAGACGACCTCATTTGCATGCGGAAACCTGGGGGCGTTTGCAAACGCCGGTCTGTCATCCACGACGGTAACGGAAAAACCGCATTTCGCCGCAAACTCGACCAAAGGGAGTGCAATATGCCCGCCGCCCAATACGATAAGCCTTGGTTCCGGAACAAAAGGTTCGGCAAACGCCGCATAGCCATCCGATAACGGCAAGTATTGAAGCTCGCTCTTTGTAAGTGCCGCTTTTGCAAGCGCGGTATAGGGTTCTGCTTCTCCCGCAAGCATGCCTTCATAAAAGACCCGCTTTTCTACACCCTGTTCTCCCAATACCGTCAACAGGACCGAGCGTTTTCCGGCATTGAGTGCATCCCAGATTTGTCCGTACCATTCACGCTGCATGGTATACCCCCATATTGCGTCTTCGTCTTCCTGTATCGTAGCGCAGTTGGAAGGAGCTTGTCAACGCAGCGAGGCCAGAGACGATCGATTTGACAGTTACTTTTAAAGAAAAGAGGGTGCATCCACGATGCACCCTCCAATCATCCGTTATATCCTATATCCGCGTTTACTCCGCAAACAATGCGGTGGAGAGGTAACGCTCGCCTGTATCCGGCAGCAGCACCACAATCAGCTTGCCCGCGTTCTCGGGCCGCTGCGCAAGGATGGTGGCCGCATGGAGGGCGGCGCCGGAGGAAATACCGGCCAGCAGTCCTTCCGTGGCTGCAATAGCGCGGCCGGCGGCAAACGCTTCCTCATTCTTGACCTTGATGATTTCATCATAGATGGAGGTGTTCAAAACATCCGGCACAAAGCCTGCGCCGATGCCCTGGATCTTGTGAGGGCCCGGCCTGCCTTCGGAAAGCACCGGAGAATCGAAGGGTTCCACCGCCACGATTTTGACGTCGGGGTTCTTTTCTTTTAAATACTCGCCCGCGCCGGTGATGGTGCCGCCTGTACCGACACCTCCCACAAAAATATCCACTTTGCCGTCGGTATCCTCCCAAATTTCGGGGCCTGTCGTCGCCTTATGCACGGCAGGGTTGGCGGGGTTACTGAACTGGCCGGGAATAAAGGAGTTCGGCGTTTCTTTTGCAAGCTCTTCCGCCGCAGCAATTGCGCCCTTCATTCCCTTTGCACCTTCGGTGAGCACCAACTCCGCGCCATACGCCTTCAAGAGGTTCCTGCGCTCCACGCTCATGGTCTCCGGCATGGTAAGTATGACGCGATAGCCGCGCGCAGCCGCTACGGAAGCAAGGCCGATGCCGGTATTGCCGCTGGTAGGTTCGATGATGACATAACCCGGCTTTAAAATGCCGCGCTGTTCGGCATCCTCAATCATTGCTTTTGCAATCCTATCCTTGACGCTGCCTGCGGGGTTGTAATATTCCAATTTTGCGACGATGGTTGCCTTTACGCCGTTTTTCTTGTTGTAGTTGCCAAGCTCCAAAAGCGGGGTCTTGCCAATGAGATCGGTCAGGCTTTTATAAATATTAGACATATTCGCTCCTCCTTAAATCATTATTTCCTATATGATTACTATGTTATACATAACATACCGCTTATGTTCCACTCTGTCAAGTATTTTTCCTATCTTTTATAAAACAAACCCCTCTATTGACATGCCAGCCCAAGTTTTTTATCATAAATCCATATTCTTATAGTATGATTTGTCTGGTTTCTTATGAAGAAATTTCTGCGGAAAAGTCCCGGAGGCGGACGGAAGGAGCAATAGAATGGATCTGGAAACCCTATGTATTCACGGGGACGATACGATATATGAGGGAACGGGTGCAATTAACGTTCCCATATACCAAACCGCGACGTTTGCCCACCCCGGCGTAGGGCAGAGCACCGGGTACGATTACGCCCGCGTGCAGAACCCGACGCGCGAGCATCTGGAAAAAACAGTAGCCGCACTGGAACGCGGCACAGATGCGATGGCCTTTGCAAGCGGCATGGCGGCAATCTCCCTGCTGATGGAGCTTTTTAAGCCCGGCGACCATATTTTGGCTTCCGACGATCTCTACGGCGGTTCCATCCGCCTGTTCCGTACCATATCCGAAAAAAACGGCATTGTTTGCGAGTTGTGCGATACCAGCGACATTGGCGCACTTGAGGCGCGCATCCGCTCCAACACCAGGGCGGTATTCCTTGAAACGCCCACCAACCCCATGATGCAGGTGACGGATATCGCGGCGGTTGCTGCGCTCACCAGGTCCAGAGGCATTTCGTTAATCGTAGACAATACGTTTTTGACGCCCTACTTCCAGCAGCCGCTCGCTTTGGGCGCGGATATTGTCACCCACAGCGGTACGAAATACCTGGGCGGCCACAATGACACGCTCGCCGGGTTTTTGGTGGTAAAGAATAAAGAGCTGAGCGAACGCCTGCGGTTTTTGTATAAAACAGTGGGCCCCTGCCTTTCTCCGTTTGACAGCTTCCTCATTACCCGGGGAATGAAGACCTTGGCTGTGCGCATGGAGCGCCAGCAGGAAAACGCCCAGGCGGTGGCTACCTGGCTGCTTGCGCAAAGCGGCGTAAACCGTGTATACTATGCAGGATTAGAGAACCATCCCGGCTATGAGATCTCCCGCCGCCAGGCCACAGGCTTTGGCGCGATGATCTCCTTTTCCGTGAAAAGCGCTTCCCTCGCCCGCCGCGTGCTGGAGCGGGTTAAGCTCATAAAGTATGCGGAAAGTTTGGGCGGTGTAGAGTCGCTCATCACCTACCCGATGCTTCAGACGCATGCCGACGTGCCGGAGGAGGAGCGCATCCGCAAAGGAATCGACGATCGCCTGCTGCGTCTGTCCGTAGGTTTGGAGAGCGTGAAGGATATCATAGCCGATCTTGCCCATGCCATGGAGGAGGAAGCGTAAATTGCCTTTTAACTTTGACGAATTTGTCGACCGCAGGGAAACCGACTCGCTCAAATACGATTTTGCCGTGCGTCGCAACAAACCTGCTGATATTCTGCCGCTTTGGGTGGCAGATATGGATTTTAAGGCCCCGCCCGCTGTTATTGAGGCGCTGACCTCCCGTGCGCAGCATGGAATATTCGGCTATACCGATGGCCGGGACGCGTATTATTCCGCCGTGCAAAACTGGTTTTTGAAGCATTTCAATTGGGAAACCCAGGCGGAGTGGATCGTAAAAACGCCCGGCGTTGTGTTCGCCGTGAGCACAGCGGTGCGCACATTTACGGAACGCGGGGACGCCGTGCTGATACAACCGCCCGTCTATTATCCGTTTACGGAAACCATACAGGCAAACAACCGCAGGCTCGTTAAAAACGAGCTTGTCTATGAGGATGGACGTTACCATATCGATTTTGAGGATTTTGAGCGCAAGATTATAGAGAATAACGTCAAGCTCTTTATCCTGTGTTCCCCCCATAACCCCGTGGGGCGGGTGTGGACGCGCGAGGAACTCATTCAAGTTGGCGAAATCTGCCTGAAACATAGCGTGCTGGTGGTTTCGGATGAGATTCATGCGGATTTTACCTACCCCGGCCATCCTCACACCGTATTCGCAAACCTCGATCCCCGTTTTGCTCAGAGTTGCATTACCTGCACTGCGCCAAGTAAGACATTCAACTTAGCGTCGCTGCAGATATCCAACATATTCATCCCGCAGCGGGAGTTGAGACGGCGCTTTAAGCAGGAGCTGACGCGCACAGGCTACAGCCAGCCCAACGTCATGGGCCTAGACGCCTGCCGTGCCGCATACGAGCACGGTGGGGCGTGGTTGGACGAGCTCAGGACCTATCTGCTGCAAAACCTTCTGTTTACGCGGGAATATGTGAAGCTTCACATGCCCGGCGTGCGGCTGGTGGAGCCGGAGGGCACGTACCTGATCTGGCTCGATTTTCGTACGCTTGGGCTTTCCGGAAAAGCCCTGGATGATTTGATTGTATACAAGGCCGGGCTATGGCTGGACGCGGGCGAAATGTTCGGCGACGGCGGCGAAGG
>JAEZIE010000007.1 GCA_023416175.1 Bacillota bacterium | reverse complement strand
TACGCAAAGGAAATGCTGCGGCAGGCACTCCTCTTTTGCCGGGAGGAATGTAAGCTCAACCGCTGCCTTCTCACCTGCAACAGTGAAAACATCGCAAGCAGCCGCACGATTGAGGCAAACGGCGGCGTAATGGAAAACATGGTTTCGGACGGTAAGCGCATGGTTAAGCGTTACTGGATCGAGCTATAAACAGAGCGGCTCCGGCATTCATACCGGAGCCCAAAAATTTTGATTAACTTTTTCGAGGGCTTTGCCCTCAAACTCCCACCCAAGGATACATCCCTTGTGAATCCCGTTTCACAAATGCCCTTTCAAGGGCGTTTGCAGAAGGGTCCTTAGGGCTGTTACAGCCCTAAGCGGGGTTTGGGGCAGAGCCCCAACGTAATTAATATAGCACCTTAGAAAGAAAATCCTGCAGCCTCGGGTGCTGCGGGTTGTTAAAGAACGCATGCGGCGCGTTTTCCTCAAGCACCTGGCCGCCGTCCATAAACAGGCAGCGGGTGGCGACTTCCTTGGCAAAGCCCATTTCATGGGTGACCACCACCATCGTCATGCCTTCGTGCGCAAGCTCCTTCATGACCTCCAATACCTCGCCCACCATCTCGGGATCGAGCGCCGAGGTCGGTTCATCAAAGAGCATGACGTCCGGGTTCATGGCGAGCGCGCGCACGATGGCGACACGTTGCTGCTGCCCGCCCGAAAGCATGCCGGGGTATACGTCCGCCTTATCTGTCAGGCCGATGCGGTTTAAAAGCCGCGCAGCGTTGTCATTCGCTTCTTCTTCCCCCATCAGTTTGAGCTTGATGGGTGCAAGCGTGATGTTCTGCCGGATGGTCTTATGCGGAAACAGGTTGAACTGCTGGAACACCATGCCCATTTTGCGGCGCAAGACATCCACGTCGCACTTGCCGTCGTTGATGCGCACGCCCTCAAACCAAACCTCGCCGGAGGTGGGGATTTCAATCAGGTTGAGGCAGCGCAAGAGCGTGCTTTTGCCGCAGCCGGAAGGCCCGACAATGACCACCTTTTCCCCTTTTTCAATGTGCTGGTTTACGCCGTTGAGCGCCTGCACATTCTCAAAACGTTTATGTAAATCTTTAACGGTGATCACTCTTAGCAAGCCTCCTTTCAAGCTTTCTGAGACCCCATGTCATCAGCATGACGACCAGAAGATATATGACCGCAATCAGCAGCAATGGCACAACGCTGTAGGTACGTGTGCGGATCATCATGCTCATGTACGTCAGATCGCTCATCGCAATGTAGCCAACCACAGCCGTTTCCTTTAAGAGTACGATCGCCTCATTGGCAAGCGCTGGCAGTATGTTTTTAATGGCCTGCGGCATTACGATATGGAGCATGGTCATGTTGTTGGAAAGCCCCAACGAGCGGCCCGCCTCCGTTTGTCCTTTGCTGACTGCCTGGATCCCTGCGCGCATGATCTCCGCAACATATGCGCCGGAGTTGATGCCAAACGCCAATATGGCGACATATATGCTGTATTCAAACGAAACCGTGGCGAATATGACGAAGGC
Organism: Bacillota bacterium; assembly: GCA_023416175.1. GTDB lineage: Bacteria > Bacillota > Clostridia > Christensenellales > CAG-138 > JAEYLA01. Next base: position 4,945 of record JAEZIE010000007.1, on the reverse strand, counting down.
AAATATCAGCAGCTGCACCATCACCGGCGTACCGCGGATAACGGTCAGGTACACGTCGCATATCATCTCCAGCGGACGCAGCGCTTTGTTGTGCTGCGCGTACACCTTGCAGATGGCCACCAGAGCCCCCAGTATGATGCCGATGATGGCCGCGCCGAGCGTAATGAGCAGCGTATTGCCTAGCCCCTCCAGATAGAGCAGCCACCGGTTGTTGGCAATGATGTTATTGTAAAGCTGTTGGCCAAAATTATCCCACATAGGTCCTCCTCTGGTTGCGCCAAGCGCCTGGGCGCTTTGCATAAATGTACGGCGCCTGAATTAGTATACTATATAATGCATCGGGCGCAAAGCGGTTTTCCATGCATCCCATGTGTATATGATACCCACTTGCGTAATCAGGCCGCAGGCAAAACCTGCGGCCCGGCGTGTTTATTATTCTTTCGCTCAGGAACCGGAAGCAACCTTGTGCTCCTCAATGAGCTTGGCGATTGTGCCGTCGTCGAGCATCTTCTGTACAACCTTATCAACAACCGCTTTCAGATCGGCCGCATCCTTCTTGAGCGCGATGGCGTACTGTTCTTCGGTAAGAGGTTCTTCGAGCACGACAAGCCCCTTATTGGCGTCCGCAATCTGCTTGGCGGGTATATCATCAATGACCACGGCGTCAATCTTGCCGTTTGCAAGTTCCACGCCCGCATCGGGGCCGGTCTTATAGCGCAGAACCTCGCCCGCGCCCACTTCATCCGTCACAAATATATCGCCGGTGGTGCCCATCTGTACGCCGATGTTCTTGCCGGCAAGGTCAGCAGCGGACTGAATGGCGCTGCCTTCGGCGACAATAACTACCTGCGCTGCATCCACATAGTTGATGGAGAAATCAACGCTCTGCCTGCGTTCGTCATCTGCGGTGATGCCCGCTACGCCAAGGTCGCCCTTGCCGCTCTGGACAGCCGGAATGATGCCGTCAAAATCCATATCCACCACTTCAAGCGCCACGCCGATCTCATCGGCAACGGCTTTGGCGATGTCCATATCCACACCCACGACCTCGTTGTTTGCACCCAGGTATTCAAACGGAGCGAAGCCGGAGCTGGTGAGTATGACGAGCTTACCCGCCTTTTTGATCTTATCGATAGTAGGGGTTTCCGAAGCGGCGGGCGCGCACGCCGACAACGCGAATGCGCCAAGCAATATAGCCAGCATCAGGGCGATCGCTTTATTTACCTTCTTCATTGTTATACTTCCTTTCAAATCTTCTTTGTATAATTATACTATTCATTTGCGATAAATCAACCCTGATTTGCAAAATAATTTGCATTTTTATAAGTTTAAGGCCAATCAGTGTATATATATTCGAGAATTGCGAATAAAGAGCCTCCCCGAAATCAATCGGAGAGGCCCTTTTTAAATCTGGGCAGGTTTAGGCTGCTTCACCCACCCGTATGGAAGACTTCAATTAAATGCGGAATACGCGGCGTATGTGCGCCACAATCTCCTCGCCGATGCGCCTCTGCGCCTCCACCGTGGAGCCGCCCACATGTGGGGTCATGCTGACCTTGGGATGGGAAAGCAGTCGCTCGTCCTTGCAGGGCTCCTCCACGTATACGTCCGCGCCATAGCCACGCAGCTTACCGGAATCAAGCGCGTCAAGTACGGCTTCGGTATCCACCATGTTGCCGCGGCCGGTATTGACGAGAATTGCGCCATCCTTCATCAGCGCAATCTTCTCCGCCGAGAGAATCGGGGGGCTGCCCTTGGGACCGGGCGTATGCAGAGAAACATAGTCAGACTTCGCCAGCAATTCGTCCAACTCATAGCGCACATATGGATCATATTCAGGCTTGTGGCCGGAGCGGTTGGTGTAGATGACATTCATGCCGAGGGCGGCGGCACGCTTTCCGGTTTCGCGGGCAATGCGTCCAATACCGATGAGCCCCAGCGTCTTCCCGGCGATCTCGGTGCCCTTATACGCCTTCTTTTCCCAGACGCCTTGGCGCATGGTCACGTTTGCGATGCCGATGAAGCGGGCTAAAGCAAACATGTGGCCGATTGCCAGCTCCGCAACCGAAGCGGAGGACGCTTCCGGGGTATTGCAGACTTCAATCCCGTTGTCCCGCGCGTAGGCGACATCGATATTATCCACGCCCACACCGCCGCGGATGATGAGTTTAAGCCTGCCCGTTTCACGCGCCGCGTCGATAATGGATTCGCGCACCTTGGTTGCAGAACGCACCACCAGCACGTCGTAACCTTTGACCTGCTCCATGAGCGCTTCGGGCTCATAAAACTGCTCCACTACCTCGCAGCCCAGCTCCTGCAGGGCTTTGACAGCATTCTTCTCCATGCCGTCGCTTGCCAAAACACGCAGCATATTTTTTACTCCTTTTTCTGTTTTTCTTTCCTGCCCATACAACGCCATTGTTGAATGGTTGAAGAAAGGCGGTGGAAGCGGCGCTCCACCGCCTGAGGGACAGTCTATTTCTCGAATTCCTTCAGGAAGGAAACGAGTTTTTCCACGCCTTCGATGGGCATGGCGTTATAGATGGAAGCGCGCATGCCGCCCACGGATCGGTGGCCCTTCAAATTGACCATGCCGGACTTTGAAGCGGCCTTGACAAACGCATCGTTCACTTCATCGCTTTCCGCACGGAAGGTAACGTTCATGATGGAGCGGCTTTCCTTGGAGACGGGACTTTTGAAGACCTTGCTCTGCTCCAGATAATCATAGAGGATCGCGGCCTTCTTTTCATTGTGGGCCTGCATAGCGGTCAGCCCGCCCATGCCTTTGATCCATTCGAGCACCAGTTTGCACACGTATATCGGATAGCACGGCGGGGTGTTGTACATGCTGTCGTTCTCCGCCATGATTTTGTAATTGCACATGGTGGGCACAAACGCGGGCAGATCGCTGCGCAGCAGATCTTCGCGGACGATGACGATTGTCAGGCCAGCGGGCGCAACGTTCTTCTGCGCGCCTGCATAAATGAGGCCGAACTTCGATACGTCTACGGGTTCGGAGAGGATGCAGCTGGACATATCCGCAACCAGGGGCACATTGCCGGTGTCGGGAATGTAGTTCCACTTGGTGCCGAATATGGTGTTGTTGTAGCAAATATGCACATAGTCCGCCTCAGGATCAAGCTTCAATTCATCCTGCTGCGGGATACGGCTGAAGTTTTCCTTCTTGGTGGTGGCTGCAAGGTTGATGGTACCGTACTTCTGGGCTTCCTCATACGCCTTGCCCGCAAACTGGCCGGTGACGATATAATCCGCCTTGCCGGTCTTTAAAAGGTTCATGGGCACCATGGCGAATTGCAGCGTAGCGCCGCCCTGCAGGAACAATACCTTATAGTTTGCGGGAATCCCCATGACCTCGCGCAGAAGCGTCTCCGCAGAGCCGATGATCTCCTCATATACCTTGGAGCGATGGCTCATTTCCATCACGCTCATGCCGGAGCCATGGTAGTTCAGTATTTCGTCCCTTGCAATTTCCAACACGGACAGCGGGAGCATGGAGGGACCTGCCGAGAAGTTAAAGATACGGTCGTAAGACATAATGTTCACTCCTTTGTGATGTTTATTGCAGAGATATTTCCCGAAACCCTTCCTAAGGAGGGGTAGCCTATCATATTAGGGCAGAGCGTCTAGCGTTCCTCGCGGAAGTAGTTGTTGCCGCACGATTTGGGCTGCGCGTGTTCGCGGCTTTCCCGGATGCTGGTGAGGATCAGTACAAGAACGGTCGCCACAAACGGCAGCATATCGTAGATCTGCATGGGGATACCAAGATCCACGTACATACGCATGATGGAAAGGCCGCCAAAGAGCAGCGCGCCCAACAGCCCGCGCATGGGACTCCAAGCTGCGAAGATAACCAAAGCAACCGCGATCCAGCCTTGGCCGTTGATGCTGTTGTGCACCCAGACGCCTTTGCAGGTGACCATGGTGACATACATACCGCCCAGGCCGCAGATGCCGCCGCCGATGCAGGTGGCCAGATACTTATAGCGTGCCACGTTAAGCCCCGCCGCATCCGCGGTCGCCGGGCTTTCACCAACGGCCCTGAGATTAAGCCCCGTGCGGGTGCGCCCTAAAAACCACGCCAGTATCAGCGCGATGACGACGCCCAGGTAAACAACAAAGTTATAGCCAAAGAGCAGCTTGCCGATATACGGAATATTCGAAAGCCCGGGGATGGTGATGTTACCGAACGCCGCCTTCGTTATATCCGACACCGCAGCATAGCCGCCCGCTTTTAATGCCATATGTTCGCCGAAGAAGTTGGCAAAGCCGGTGCCGAATATGGTGAGCGTAAGGCCGGTGACGTTTTGGTTGGCGCGCAGCGTTACGGTCAAAAAGCTGTAAATGAGCGCGCCGAATCCGCCGCAGAGGAATGCGCCCAATACCGCGAGCAGCGCTGAAACGAAGCCGTTCGCAGCAGCGCCCGCCGCTGCCTCATAGTAGAACGAGGACGCCAGGCCTGCGATGCCGCCCATGAACATCATGCCTTCCACGCCCAGGTTGAGGTTGCCGGATTTCTCCGTCAATATCTCGCCCATGGTGCCAAGGAGCAGCGGCGTGCCCGCCAATACGGCGGCATTGATGAGGTTGATTTAAAGATCCATCAGTTGCGCTCCTTTCTGCCGCGGAATATGAGCCTGTAGTTGATGAAGAACTCGCACCCGAGCATGAAGAAGAGGATAATGCCCGTGAGCACCTCCGCCGCGGATGCGGGGATCTTAAACGTGGTCTGAATTTTGTTCGCGCCCTTTTCAAGTACCGCGATGGCAACCGCCACAAGCACCATGACATACGGATTGAGTTTACTTAACCACGCGACGGTGATGGCCGTAAAACCGACGCCGCCAGCGGTGGTATCCGTAATGGTATAGTCAGCGCCCGAGCACTGGATGAAGCCGACCAAGCCCGCCAAAGCGCCGGAAAGGAA
>JAEZIE010000256.1 GCA_023416175.1 Bacillota bacterium | reverse complement strand
GCTGTACGCCGGGCATGCTGTAAAGCATGCTTTCATCTTCAATCACGTCCAGCATGTCAAGCGCGTCGGACACATAATCGCCATCCGGGTCCAAGGCCAGATAGCTTTCGAGGCTGTCGTGGGCATGGGAAAACTCCTGCAGCCCCAAAAAATTGCAGGCAATACCAAAGAAGCACTCCGCCGGGCTTTCCGTTCGGGAGAGCAGAGGGAAGAGCAAGCGGTTGCTTTCCTCATACCGGTGCATTTCGGTGAGAACCTCGGCGATGGCAAGCTGTATTTCTACATTTTCAGGATCGCGACGGTACGCCTGATGATAATAGCTGATGGCCTCAATCAGGTCGTTGCGGTCCAGGCGTTCCGACCCGCGACGCAGGAAAAAGGAGCCGTCCCGTTCAAACGGAATGACCCTTCCGATGCGCTTTTTGTTGTCTTTCTGCATACCGTTTCTCCTATGGCCTTCTTCGGCGTTTACGCCCCGCCCGCTTCCCTGAGCAGAGACTTAAGCGCATCCGCGTCAAACGAGTAGGCCTTCCTGCAGAACTGGCAGGTAAGCTCCGCCCCACCGTCATGCTCAATCATATCCGTGAGTTCTTCGCGTCCAATCGCAATCAATGCGCGCTCAGTCCGCTCCATGCTGCAGTCGCACTCCCACGCGGGTGTTCGTTCGCCGGTGAGTTCGGGCTCCATGCCGGAAAACAGTTCAGATAGCGCCGCAGCGAGCGTCATACCCTCCTCCAATTTTAAGGAAAGGTGCTCGATTGACGGTGCCCTTTCCTGCAGCAGCAGGATATCTTCATCCGGGCAGCCGGGCAAAGGCTGTGCAAGCAGCCCGCCTGCGGCAAGCACGGTTCCGTCCTCGGGCCGTACGCGCACGCCCAGATAGACCAGGCTCGGCTGCTGCTCGCTTATGCTGAAATACTGCGCAAAATCTTCCGCCACCTCGCCGGAAATGAGGCTGACCTCGCCCACATACGGCTCGCGCATGGAAAGATCGCGGATGACGGTCAGTTTTCCCGTGCTTCCGACTGCCCCGGAAACATCCAGCTTACCGGAGGGCTTGAGTGGCAGCTCTACCTCTGGGTTGGCCGCGTAGCCCTTGACGCGCGCGCCATATCGACCGGTGCAGACCAGGTTTCCCGCGGGGCCTGTGCCGCGGAGTATGGTGGTGAGGCTCTCCTCCTCATGCTTCAACTGCACCGCCATCATGGCGGTGGCCATCAATTGTCTTCCCAATGCCGCCGTACATACGCGGGAAAGAGAGTGAACCTTGCGGGCTTCTTCCACCAAGACTTTGCTTGAGATGGCCGTAACCCGAATGGTGCCGCCCATCAGCAAAGCCTGCAGTATTGTATCCTTGTTCTGTTGCACGTTCATCTTCCTTAGTTATTATCCAGTATAGTCACGCATGCGGCAGAGTTACACTGCCAGTTTCACGTTTTTTTCATGTAATCGGCTGCTGTTTCACAGCTGCAAACTGGATGCGCTCGGTTTCATCCTTCGGTGCGTTCATCGTAAACGCCTCAAACGCCTCCACCTGCGCAAAACCAGCAGCCTCCAGCCAGGAGGTCAGTTCCCGTACGGAGTGCCCGCGCTGTACATGCCGCTCGTCAAACCGTTCATACATACCGCCGTTTGGCACAAATAGCGTCAGCTGCATTTCACATAAATGCGAGGCCGCATCATAGCTGTTTTTCCAGAGGTAGACGCAGGCATCTTCCGCTTCCCCAAAAGTATTGCAGCCGAGCACATGCTCTAGCTTATACCGGCTGCTCACATCAAACAAAAGCAGCCCGCCGGGTTTTAGCGCGGAATTAGCAGCTTTGAAAAACGCCCGTGCCTCCGAAGCGGAAAGTAAGTAATTTACGCCGTCACATGCGCAGACGATGGCATCCGCCTGCTTGTGGAGTTGGAGTTTGCGTATATCCTGCTGCACAAACGGAAGCATAAGCCCGCTTTGCCGCGCGTTTTCTGCGGCCTCATACAGCATGGCCTCGGACTGGTCGATGCCGGTGACCCGGTGGCCAAGACGCGCAAGACGGATAGAAAGCTGGCCCGTGCCGCACGCACAGTCCGCTATCGTAGCCGCATGGAGCCCGCTGCGAAGGAGAAAGCCCTGAATATATGCGGCCCATTCGTCATAGGACACATCCCGCATCAATGCATCGTATACTTTTGCTAACGCGGTATAGCTTTCCCCCATTGCATCCTCCTTCACCGAACTAATATTGTACACTACAACCGGTTCGGGCGCAATGCCAATCAACAGGCGGAATTCCAGACTTTATGGGCCGAGGCAGGCGCGTCGTATACGAATGCATCAATATTCATCCGTGATAAAGCAAACCTCCTTGGGAAAGGCCCGGTCCAGAGCCTTTGCGGTTTCAAGGTCCAGTACTTCCGCCTCCTGGCCCTGCGCAAGTTCCGCAATGGAGCGGTACCCGCATAAAAACTGCCCCAGCCGCCCGGCCTCCAGCCGAATATGCGGGGTACGCTGAGTACTCATGCCCATGCCGTCCCATATGCCCGCGTTTTCGGGTATGGTCGCATCAGTCACTTCAAATACATAAGAGCTGTCCCCGATGATGGCCTTAAGCGCTGCAGATACGTCTGCAATGCCCATGACGCCCTGTGGACGCACTTCGACCGTTGCACCGCTTAGCCGCGCCGGTGCGTCTGGTGGAAGCTTTACGTGCAGCTGCCGGCCTGCGGCCTCAAAAGAGAGCGCTTGAAGCAGCATGGAAAGCGTCTCTTCATCTGCTGCAAAGCATTCCTCCGCATGTACACGCTCATCCATCACATAGTACACGCAGTAGCCTAGGACGTCGGTGCCTGCCCGGCGCACCAGGCAACGTGCCCCGTCCGAGGCATAATCCCGCATTTTATAGGCAAAATCTGCCGCCGTTCGGGAAACGCAGCCGGAGTATTTCGCCGTCGCCTTCTGGTAGCATACTTGCAGTGCACCAAGCTCCTGGTATAGGTCCTGCCTGGAGATACCCTGCGGCAATGCGTTTGATTGCGCATTTTCAAGCGTCAGGTGCAGCGTGTCCGTCGCGGGGTAATGCCCGCGCGAAAAGAATGTAGTGAGGTGCGCCGGAGTATGGATGGCAATGGGGATACCGAACGAGCGCACCTGCTGCATATAGTGCAGGAAAATCTGCTTCATATACCCGCGCCCGTTGCGCTCCGGGTGCGTGGATACCCCGGCGAGCATGGAAACGGGCAGGATGCGGTTTCGAATGCGCACATGCAACGGGTAGCTTTGCAGCGCGCTCATGATTACGCCGTCCTCCAACAGGCAGGAGGAAAACTCGGGGAAAAACCGCTCGGAAAAGAACCAATCCATGAACTGTTCCGAATCCCCGAAGCAGATGCGCCATAGCTCCCGATACGCCTCTTTGTCGTTTAGGACAGCCGTTCTTACTTCCAGCATATGCCTTCCTCCAATATTCAGGTTGTCTATAAGAGATAACCGTACTGCGTCCTTGTTAATCAGTGCCGGAATTCCTGTTTCTTACTCTTAGTATACCATAATGGGAAGAGCAACACTGTGAACGCAAGGTGAAAGGGCGAGTTCCCTGAATATGAAAAACGGAGGGCATAGCCCTCCGTCCAATGCGGATCCATTCAAGTTCAATCGTCCACATCGAACGCTTCGAGCTTGGAGGACTTCTGCTGAGGTCTGTTGTCCCCATGCCGGGTCAGGCTCATGGTGACAAACGCCAGGGCCACCATGACCGCGGCGTAGGGGAAGAGCGTATGGTACCCAACATGCTCCAATAGCCATCCCGAAATGATGGGGGTAACGATCTGCGCCGCCATGGAGAAAATGTAATAATACCCGGTGTATTTGCCGATATCGCCGAAGCGGCTGATTTCCACCACCATGGGGTAACTGTTGACATTGATGGCTGCCCACGCAAAGCCCACGAGCGCAAACATGCCATACAGCGAGGGCGAGAACCGCTCCGCTACAAACGCCCCAAACGCAAAACAGGCGGCAAGCAGCACGATACCAAGCAGTATGGTCTTTTTGCGGCCGATTTTTGAGGCGATGAAGCCTATGGGGAGATAGGAGACCACCGCACCCACCGTTGCTACCAGCAGGCAGGTGGAGGCCTGGCCGACGTTTTGCCCCCACACCTGGGTGGCGTATTTCGTGAAGGCCGTGGTCACCGCGTTATACCCCATGAACCAGAGCGATACGGAAATGAGGATGAGAATAAGGCTACGCATGACGGCGGGCGGGAGCTTTTCTTTTCCATGTTCCTCTACAGGCTTCGCTTCCTCGGCGGGGTCCACGCCGTAGTTGATGTCCCGCATCTTTTGCACAAGCTTTTGTTCCGGTATGGCAAAACGAAGCGCTATGACCGCAACTGCCATCAGAGCGGCGACGGCCAGGAACACGGCGATATAATTTCCGGAAACGTCCTGCTTGCTGGTCAACAGAGGAATCATAACAAGCGTATACACGCCGCCCAGCGCACCCATCAGGTTGATGATGGCGTTTGCCTTGCTGCGCTGTGGCTTGGGCGTCACATCCGGCATCAGTGCTACGGCGGGGGAACGGTAGGAACCCATAGAAAACAGCACAAGCCCGAGCGCTACAAAGAACAGCGGCAGGGATTTGGTCTGTGCCGTGACCGGTACTGCGACCATGAAAATAACGGCGGCAGCAGTGCCAAGCACGATAAACGGCATGCGTTTTCCCGCTTTGTCGCTCAATGCGCCAAACAGCGGCAGCATGAAAAGTGCCAGTATGTTGTCTATGGACATAATAAAGCCGGAGAACGTATCCTTTAGGCCGAAGGTATCCCGAAGAATCAGCGGAACGATGCTGTCGTAGAGCTGCCAGAATGCGGATATGGACAGGAAAGCAAGCCCTACTAGAACGGTGCGCTTATAGTCTAGCTTCATAGTCGTCCTCCCTGGATGCTAATAAAGATATGAAAATGCCTTGTTCTCATTATATACTGCATTGTATACGAAGTATATACGGCCTTCCTGCCGGTGTAGGACCAGCAAGGAAAGGATTACTGCGCTTTGAGGGAAATGTGCTGCTTTCTTGTCAGCAGATAGATACCTAAGGGTAGCAATAAAAGACTGATCCACTGCGAGGTGGAAAGGCCGTAGAACATCCCGCGTGCCGCATCGAACCGCACAAATTCCAGCACAAAGCGGATGCATGCGTAGCCAACGAGGTAGCAGCCAAGCAGCCGGCCCGGTACGGGACGCTTTTTCCCATAGAGCAGCAGGGCGGCAAATAGAATAAGATTCAGCCCGCTTTCATAGAGCTGCACCGGGAGGAGAGAGACGCCTACCGGAGCTGCCGAGCCTATTTGGAATGTCACGCCCCAGGGCGGGGATATCGGCATGCCGTAGCAGCAGCCCGCAAAGAAACACCCCACGCGGCCTATGGCGTGAATCAACGGTACGGAGGGGATAAGCGCCTCGGCCGTTCTCATGTAAGGGAGTCTGTATTTGCGCGTATAGAAGTATAGAAATAACAGTCCTCCAAATACGCCGCCATAAAACACAAACCCGCCGGAAAACAGGAAAGCGAAAAGCGCGAGGCTAAATTTTGGCGCATCGGGTTGGAACAGCAGCTGAGGAAGTGTGATGATGAGGTATAAAAGCTTCGCGCCGGCAAATACGCCGATGCCCACATAGCATGCGGAAAAGAAAATGTCCTGCCGCGGGATATCGCGGTTGCGCGGGGAATAGACCGCAAGCAATACGCCCAATGCCGCGCCGCCCGCGATCATCAGGCCGTACATGGGTATGGCGTGGCCAAGAATGGATAAGAACGGGAGCATAGTCCTCC
>JAEZIE010000215.1 GCA_023416175.1 Bacillota bacterium | reverse complement strand
ATGCCGTCCAATACACCATAGGAGAGCAGGCCGCATACAAGCTTTCAAACCCTTCGTCCCGCAAGAATACCCCCGATGCCGGGCCAGATATTCCCCTCGCTGCCCGGCTGTCTATAAAACGTTGTTGTGTGGCGTTTTGCTGCAAGGTTTTATAAAAAATCAATGGCCGCTTGAAAAGCAGCCACTGTTGGTAATAGATACGATTGGGGGCTCTGCCCCCAACCCCTCGCCAAAGGCCGTAACGGCCCTTGGAACCCTTCTAATCTTTTAAATCCGCCGGGAACACGATATCCGCCTGCCGCCGCAGCTCCGTCATCACGGCGTGGACGTCGCGCATGATACCTTCCATTTCCTCGTAGCGTTTGCGGGATTCGGGCGCATCCGGATGAAGCATGATATCCGCGAACGCGTTCGCCTCGCCCTGCATCCAGTTGCTTTCCTTTTCCTCCGCCACCTCCACTGTGGTTTTTGTGGCGCGGTCAAACACGCGGATAGAGGAAATATCGTTCATGGACGCCAAGAGTATCGTGCCTTCGCTGCCATAGATTTCGCTGGGCAGGAACGAGTCTGCAATTTTTCCCGTCTGCATGACGACGTCAAAGCCATCGTACCGGAACACGATGACGCCAATACCGTCGACACCCGTCTTGACCTTGGTGCAGAAATACTGACAGCTATTTGGCTTACCAAACAGCGCCACGGCGGTATAGACGGGGTATACGCCAAGGTCATACAGCGCGCCCGCCGAACACTCAAGCGAGAATATGTTGGTGTGTTCGCCCTTTAATACAAGGTCGTAACGGGGGGAGTATTTCATATACGTGAAGTTTGCGCCGCGAATTTCGCCTATGGTTTTCAACTGCGCTTTGAGCACAGGAAAATTGCGCTCGTGGATATGCCGCGCCGCCTCAAACACAAATACGCCGTTTTCCCGCGCCAGGGAAAGGATGTGCTCCGTTTCTCTGCTGTTGGAATAGGCGGACTTTTCCACAATGACATGTTTTTTATGAAGCACTGCCTTTTTGCTTTGTTCATAATGGAAGGCGTTCGGGGAAGCGACGTAGACGACGTCCAACTCCGCTAGGCCAAAAAATTGATCAAGGTCCGTCGCATAGCGTTCCGCGCCATACTTTTTGCCAAATTGCTCCGCAGCCTCTATCGTACGGGAATAGACAGCATACATGCGGTATCGCCCCGTCGCAAGCGCCCCCTGCACAAACGAATCCGTAATCCAGCCCGTTCCGATCACGCCTAAGTTTAACATTGGTCTTCCCCTTTCAAAAACGAACAAGTTCTTGATTCATTCTACCACCTACTGCGCCCGTACGCCAAGGCGTACCGCCGGATCACAATTTCCCTTTTCAGCCTACGCCGGATGTGGTACACTGTTTGAAATTTACCTTGAAGGAGGCGTATCCATGCTGCAGCTTAGAAAACCTCCTCGGCTCAGGGCGGGCGATACGGTTGCTACCGTCAGCCTTTCCTGGGGCGGCGCGGGAGACCCGGAGATTTTGTGGCGCTATGAATCCGGAAAGCGTCGCTTAATTGAGCAGTTTGGCCTCAACGTCATTGAACTGCCGCATACGCTCAAAGGCTCGGATCATGTCTACCGCCATCCGGAAGAGCGCGCGGCGGATCTGATGCGTGCATTTTCCGACCCCGCCATAAAAGGTATTTTCTCCTGCATCGGCGGTGATGAAAGCATCCGGATGCTGCCGTATCTGGATTTTGACGTCATCCGCAACAACCCCAAGGTGTTTATGGGGTATTCGGACACGACCTTCACGCATCTAGCCTGCCTGAAAGCGGGAATAAGCAGCTTCTACGGCCCTTCCATACTGGCGGAGTTTGCGGAAAACATCCGGATATTCCCCTATACTGCGGAGCACGTAAAGAAAGCGCTGTTTCAGGCTGACCCCATAGGAAATATCCCCGCCTCCGAAGGTTGGACGGGCGAGCGGATCGAGTGGCTCATTGAGAACGCCCAGATTGAGAAGAAGCTCTTCAAAAATGAAGGATATCTTGTTCTTCAGGGCGAGGGCAAGGCACAGGGGCGTTTGGTGGGCGGGTGCCTGGAGGCGCTGGATATGATCAAGGGCACCTCGCTTTGGCCGCCGATGGAGGCGTTCTCCGGTGCATTGCTATTCCTGGAAACGTCCGAAGAGATGCCCACGCCCGAATATGTGCTCTACACATTGCGCAATTATGGCGCGATGGGCGTGCTGCAAACAATCAACGGGCTGCTCTTTTCCAAACCCTATCAGGGACGCTATTTTGAAGAGTATCCGGTTATGATCAAAAAAGCGCTCGAAGAGTACGGCCTGAGTCATTTGCCCGTCTTCTACAACATGAGTTTCGGGCACAACGAACCCATGTGCGTGCTGCCCTATGGCGCTCTGTCCGAGATCGATTGTGAGAGCGGGACATTTGTTATTTTAGAATCGGGAGTTATCTAACTATAAAAAATGCCCGCAGTTTCTGCGGGCATTTTTTATAGGATTTATTGATTGGTGAGGAGAGTCATGCTCTTCCCGCGCTGCCAAAGAGCAGCATCTTGGCTTTGGCGGCCTCGGCCATGGCCTGCTCCGCCTTTTGTACCACATCTTCATAGCGGAGCGAAACGTTGTCTGCAATCGCCTTATTGGCGGCGAGTATGACATCCGTATAAATATTAATTTTTGAAACGCCGCCCGCGATAACGTTTCGGAAATCATCGTCACTTAGCCCGGACCCACCATGCAGCACCAACTGCTGGGAAAGTCTGCCCCGAAGATCGGCGAGCAGCGGCAGGTTCAGTTTCGGCGTTTTCTTATAGACGCCATGTATGGTGCCGATGGAAACAGCGAGAAAATCCGTTTTTGTACGCGCCACAAAATCTTCCGCCGCCACAGGATCGGTATAAACGTTTTCCTCTTCCGTGCCCGTTTCGCCTTCGAGACCGCTCACATGCCCAAGTTCGCACTCAAGCTCCACATCCATGGCGTGCGCAATGCGGGCAAACTCGGCACTCTTTTTTACGTTTTCCTCATATGGGAGGCTGGAGCCGTCAAACATGACGGAGCACAACCCATGCCGCATAGCCTGCAGCATGACATCATAGCGGTAGGTATGGTCCATGTGGATGGCAACGGGAACCTTGGCCATCCGCGCGGCCTGCAGCATGAGAGGCGCGAGCCACTCAAATGTGCTGTATGTCAACAGGCTCTCCGCAGGCCCGAAAATCACGGGGGAATTGACCTCTTCCGCAGCTGTGATATAAGCGCGGATCATATGAAGATCGACAACGTCAAAGAAGGCGACGCCGTACTTTTTCGCCTGCGCGTCCTTTAATATCTCACCGGTTCTGTAAAGGCTCATGTTGTGCTCCTTTTCAATGAAATAAAAATCGCTTATGGCCATTATACTCCCAAACCGGCCTTTGAGGTATTCTTTCTTTTCTAAGGGGGTTGATGCCCAAGGAAACAACGGGAGAATTGCACTAAAAGGCCGCGTTTTTGCATGTAATTGATTTTTCTATTTCCTTAAGGCAACCTTTGTTTTATAATTACCATGAAAAATATCCGAGGAAAACCGAAATGAAACTGATTGATACAGACGGCACAAACCCGGATTTTATTCTATTATGCTCGATGCTCGACGCATACCTCAACGCGCTCGCAGGCGGAGAGGAAAACCGTTCCGAATACGTACCGCTCAATCAACTGGACCACATTCGCGATGCGTTTGTGCTCTATGACGGCGTG
>JAEZIE010000108.1 GCA_023416175.1 Bacillota bacterium | reverse complement strand
GAAGCATCGTTGGATGTCCTTTGCTCTCAGGTAATCAGCGAAGATATCCCGGAAGGCTTTCTTGATTATGAACCTAATCCGAGGGAGTATGTCCTTACTTCCGTATCTTCCAGTGTAAAAATCGGTCCGCGCGTATCAGACATATACAGTAAGCCTTACGATCAAATCAAGGAACAGCTTCGTCTAGGAATGGAGAGCATTAAAGAAAAGCAGGAAAGCCTGATTATAAACAGTGATGATTATGGTTTGTTAAAAAATATTGACAGCGATCAGAGGGTTCAATCACGTACGGGATATCCGACGCCGGACGATTTGGATGAACTGATTATGAAGGTATGGAAGGAACCCTCTTTCTTTCTTGCCCACCCGGCTGCAATAGCTGCCTTCGGCCGCGAATGTACCCGCCGTGGCGTGCCGCCCGCCGTTGTAAATTTCTATGGGTCTCCGTTTATCACATGGCGCGGCATTCCTATCATACCTACCGATAAGCTCCTTGTGGACGGTTTAAAAAAGCCCAAGGAAAAGGGCGGCAAAACAAATATCCTGCTTGTTCGCAGCGGAGAGAAAAAGCAAGGTGTGATCGGGCTTTATCAGGCAGGCTTGCCGGGGGAACAATCCATGGGCCTTTCGGTACGGTTCATGGGCATCGACAACAAAGGAATTGGTCTATACTTGCTATCCATTTATTGCTCTGCCGCGATATTGACGGAAGATGCGATTGCTGTGCTGGAGAACGTGGATATTGGAAATTACTATGATTACAAATAGTCACGAAGAAAGTGAGTATAGCGTAACAAGCCGGTTCGATCAGGACCTGCTAGTAAAAGATGTTTTAAAGTCGCTGGAGCGGGAGTATTTCCCAGAATTTGATAAGCAAGGGGGCGACTCTAGTTCTTGCAGCCCACTCTCGCCGCTATCATGCTGTTCGGATTTTGCTGTCCTATATCAAACCGATTTCCCTAAGTATATGCATGATCACCCGTTGGCGGAACAGTCATTTGATGTACATGCCGTTCGAAGGGATTTTCCGATTTTATCCGAAAAAATTAACGGCAAAAATTTGGTATGGTTCGACAATGCCGCAACCACACAAAAACCCAGGAGCGTCATTGATCGAATAAAATACTTTTATGAGCATGAAAACTCGAATGTTCATCGCGCCGCCCATACGCTCGCAGCGCGAACGACGGACGCGTATGAAGGCGCCAGATCCAAGGCTGCCGCTTTCCTCAACGCAATGAATTCTGATGAAATCGTGTTTGTTCGCGGCACTACCGAGGGGATCAATCTTGTTACGCAGGCATACGCGCTCAATTCGCTTTCCGTGGATGATGAGATCCTTCTTTCTTTGCTCGAGCATCACGCCAATATCGTGCCATGGCAGATGGTTTGTAACAGAACAGGCGCTAAAATAAAGGTCATTCCGGTGGATGACAGCGGTCAGATCGATTTAGTTGCGTACAAGAAACAGTTGAGCGCAAAGACAAAAATCGTTGCCTTTACGCATGTTTCCAACGCCTTGGGCACGCTGACCCCCGCAGCCGAAATGGTGCGTATGGCGCATCAATGCGGGGCGAAGGTACTGATAGACGGGGCCCAGGCGGTCGCACATCAAAAGGTAGACGTACAGGAATTGGATTGCGACTTTTATGTTTTTTCGGGCCATAAAGCATTTGGCCCCACTGGCATAGGCGTGCTGTATGCAAAAGCCGAACTCCTTCATTCCATGCAGCCTTATCAGGGCGGCGGCAGCATGATATCCGATGTCACATTTGAAAAAACATCATACAAAAATCCACCCCATCGGTTTGAAGCGGGAACAGGCAGCATTGCGGATGCAATCGGTCTGGGCGCTGCGCTTGATTACATCACCAGTATCGGATTAACGCGTATATCAGAATATGAGCATCAGCTCTATATGCACGGAGAGGAAGCGCTGCGATCCATCAACGGCTTAACTTTCATAGGCAATGCAAAAGGCAGGACAAGCATTCTGTCATTTGTAATAAATAATATTCCGCCCGAAGAAATCGGGGCCGTTCTGGATCAGGAGGGGATTGCGGTTCGTACCGGCCATCATTGCGCACAGCCGATATTGAGAAAATATGGTCACGAAAGCACGGTTCGTGTCTCTTTGGCATTGTACAATACAACGAACGAGATTGATTTCCTCGTTTCCGTTCTGCGGAACATGACGTCGGCTTCTCATACTTATTTACTTTAGCCAGCAAGACCCCCAAACAGGAGCGGCCTTCCATAACTAATTGGAATACTGCTTCAGGAAGGTCAAAACGTCCTTTTGCATATCGTCAGTCAGATCATGTCCCACTCCTTCATATATTTTGAACTGCACATTTGCGCCCAACTCCTGGTAAACCTTTTCAGCTTGCGCCCATCTTTGAACAGGCGTCTGTCCAAAATCCATGGCTGTTATTTCGTGCATGTTTTCAAAGTAACATGTTTCGGAAGCGTCGTTGTCGTCCAAACTGCCCATGTAGAACAGTTGGGGAATCGCACAAAACGAGGCAACATCAATCTGCTCGCCCGGGAGTAACCGATCAATATCCGATATGCCAATCGGATAGGGCAGATCCTTCCCATTATACGTAGAGACCGGGAGAATAGGCCACCCTCCCGGCGATCCAACGGCGGCGGCTCTGACCCGTTCCGGGTGCAGCAAGGCAAAGCGGTTAACAAACATGCCCGATGCCGAGTATCCTGAAAGCAACACCTGGACGCTCAGAGAAATCTTTCGTTCGGACAGGCGCGTCCGAGCATCGTCGATCATGGCAATCAACTGAAGGTCGAGCCGTTGCAGCTTCTCTTCCTGAATGATAAGACAATCTCTGTCTAATGCGTGTGTATATACATGGCCAATGCTCTCAGGCCTTGGAAATACAGGTACAAGCAAGACGGCCCCCAGTTCGTCAGCATCCGTTTTCTTCCATACAATCAAGTTCCTGGCCGCGCGCCTATGTGTCTCGATTTGTTCGCTTACTTCCCCAGTATTATTGGGGATTACAAGCATGTACGGGCTTGTGATCTTTCGGGGAACGTATAGCAGATACTCCCACTTGAAGTCTCTAGCTGCGGAAGAAGATATGGTTTGAATACCATCCTTATTTGCACGGCACCCAAAGAAGGGCAGGACGGCCATGAGCACGAGAATAAGCGCCATGCAAGTAAGCAGTGATTTGTTCTGGTTTACCATTCGCTTTCTCCATAAAGACGTTTGGTATAACATGGTTTGATAGTTGTAGCCACATTATATCATAACCCGACCGTATGATACCATCATTTCCCAATGCATGGGAGGTAGCTGTTTTATGCTACCAAGTATTCGGTCAAGCCGAAAAACCCACCCTTTCGGGTGGATTTTTCGGTTTGGCTAATGGCTCAAGCATCGGCGCCGCTGGGGCACCGCCGCCGTCACTTTTTGCGTTTACCTTCCGTAGCGCGCCGTTACGGATGAACGGCCTACGGTATAGACGTTATTGCCGATCTTCACGCGCTGCGGCTCGCCCTTTTCCACATGGATGGCGCAGCTTTCCTGCGATGCTTCTATCACAATAACGCTTTCCCGGTATTGAATGCGGAAGCGGATACGGCTCCAATGCTGCGGAAGGTGTGGATTAAGGCAAATCCCCTCCGGCCGTATGGAAAGCCCGCAAAAGCCGGAGACGACGGCGAGGTACGCGCCGCCAACGCTCGCCACATGAAGGCCGTCGCGCGTGTTGGCGTGGGCGTCGTCCAAATCGGCGGAGGCGGTCTCCCTGAAATATTCATAGGCCTTTTCCACATCCCCCAACCTCGCCGCCATAATGCTGAATATGCATTTGGAAAGCGAAGAATCGTGCGTGGTGACGGCCTCGTAATATGCGTAGGTGCGCTTTGCCGCGTCTTCCCCCACCCCATCGCCGAACAGATACAGCGCCAATACGGCGTCTGGCTGCTTGCAGACTTGGTGGCGGTAAATAAACAGCGGGTGATAGTGCAGCAGCAAGGGAAAATTTTCCTTGGGTATGCTGGAAAGATCGAGCCTCTTTTTGCTGAGGAAGCTGTCGTCCTGCATCAGTATGCCCAAGTCTTCGTCATAGGGCAGGTACATCGCTTCCGCGGCCTCCAGAAAACGCCGCTCCTCTTCCTCTCCAACACCCGTTTGCGCCTGTACGCGGTCAAAAAGCCCTGACTGCCGCAGCGTTTTGCAGATGTTGGCCGCCCAGCGGAGGTTCTCCCGCGCGCCTGCGTTGGTATAGTAATTGTTGTTGACGAGGCAGGTGTATTCGTCGGGACCCGTCACGCAATCGATCAAAAAGCGTCCGTCCTT
>JAEZIE010000070.1 GCA_023416175.1 Bacillota bacterium | reverse complement strand
CACGCGAAAGCTGCGCACCCTGTTAAACGAACTTCCGAGCTGCTGCGGCACTTATTTCCGCGGCATTGAAAGCCAGACCTCCGTGCTCACGCGCTACGGCTACGCGGTGGATTTAAAGACGTTCTTTGCGTTTTTAACCACAGAAATCGAGCTGTTTAAAGGAAAAGATGTCAAAGACTTAAGCCTTTCGGACCTGGAGCAAATAAAGGCGTTTGATATCGAGTTGTTTTTGGAGCATCTTACCCTGTATTTAAGAAATGAGCGTGAGGTTACCAACCATGAGCGCGCAAAGGCGCGCAAACTCTCCACGTTGCGCTCCTTTTTTAAGTACTTCTTTAAGCGCGAAATGATACAGAACAACGTCGCTTCGCTTGTGGAGCTTCCTAAGCTTCATGAGCGCGCCATCGTGCGGCTTGAGCCCAACGAGGTAGCAGATTTAATCGATACCGCGGAATCAGGCGGCGGACTCTCCCCCACCCAAAAGAAATACCACAGGTTTACAAAAAAGCGTGACGCCGCCATACTGACGCTTTTTTTGGGTACTGGCATCCGTATCAGCGAACTTGTGGGCATCGATATTGCGCATCTGGATTTTGTCAACAATTCATTCCTGGTCATCCGCAAAGGCGGAAACCAGGATTCACTAGTATTTGGCGACGAAGTGCGGGAAGCGCTTTTAAAGTATCTCATAGAGCGCGAGCCCATGGAAACCCTTTCGGGCCATGAAAACGCGCTGTTTCTTTCCCTTCAAAAAAAGCGCATCACCGTTCGCGCCGTTGAAAACCTGGTAAAAAAATATGCCTCGGTTGCAACGCCATTAAAAAAGATCTCGCCACACAAGCTTCGATCCACTTATGGCACCATGTTGTACCAGGAAACAGGCGATATTTACCTTGTAGCCGACATACTCGGCCATAAGGACGTCAATACCACGAGGAAGCACTATGCGGCAATCGAGCGGGACAGGCGGCGTATCGCGGCACAGGTCATTAAGCTGCGGGAAGATCCTGCCGCAGCAGTCACAGCACCTGTTAAAAAGGAAAGCACACCCACGACAGACATGGAAACAATAGAGAAGCCCGGCATTGAACCGGGCGAATAGACCGAATATTATCTGTTGCGGCGTTTTCGTATGCCATGGAACGCAGGAAGCTGTTGTTTGGATTCAAACGCTTTGAGCTTTTCGTCCCATTCAGCCAAAAGCATGGCGTCGGGAAGCTCATAAGGGGGTGCCGTTACGGCCTCCTCCCCTTCTTCCTCGTCTTCAAAGAATTCGTTCAAGTATGCTTCCGTCTGTTCGGTCACGATATCCTGCACAGGGATTTGAGCAAAATTCCCTTCCCATTCATCGATACATTTGCAGCAGTTGTCGCACAGCTTGTTGGGGTC
Organism: Bacillota bacterium; assembly: GCA_023416175.1. Taxonomy (GTDB): domain Bacteria; phylum Bacillota; class Clostridia; order Christensenellales; family CAG-138; genus JAEYLA01. Next base: position 6,594 of record JAEZIE010000070.1, on the reverse strand, counting down.
GAGATCACAGCGGTCGCACTCGCCGCACTCTATACATTCATGTGTATCATCAAGCAAACAGCGCTTCATCAAATATTCCTCCTTGGTCCATCATACCCTACTTTATCCCGTTTGCAAGCCTATCATAACGCAATTCGCGCGATAATTTGCGAACGAACGTTTTCAAACAGTACTATCCATGCTATACTTAAGGCATGGTTGAATATACCTACACAGGAGGCCCGCAATGAAAAAACTGCGCAATCCGCAAAAAGCGATCTACGATTTCATCGTATCCTATTATGAGAAGAACAGCTTTCCTCCCACCGTACGGGAAATCTGCACGGCGGTCGGCCTGGCCTCCACCTCTACCGTCCATGCTCACCTGACCAAGCTCGAACAGCAAGGGCTCATTCAACGCAACCCCGCAAAACAGCGCTCGCTGGTCATTACGGATTCACAGGTTGCCTCCGGGGGCATGCCGGTTCCTCTAGTTGGCAATGTGGCGGCTGGCTCCCCCATACTTGCGGTTGAGAACATTGAAGAAGAATTTGTTCTTCCTCCCCAGCTCTTGCACGGCGCAAGCAAGGATGAGGTATTTATTCTCAAAATAGAAGGCAACAGCATGATCAATGCCGGCATGTTTAATGGGGACTATATCGTAGTCCACAACGGCCTGCAGACCCACAACGGGGATATCGTTGTCGCCCGCATACAGGGCGAACGAGCGACCGTAAAACGCTTCTATGAGGACAAAGAAAATAACCGTGTCCGCCTGCAACCGGAAAACTCCACCATGCAGCCCATATACGTCGCATACAGCGATGTTGAGGTCGTAGGCAAAGTAATCGGGCTTATGCGCAGTTACTAACCTTACGCTCCGTGTTTTAAAAGCGCATCCAGCGCAAGCATTGCCCCCAGACGCCCATGCGCGTAGGTCAAAGCGCCCTGGATATAGGCGATATACGGCTCCCGTATCGGTGCATCCGCGCTCAATTCGATAGACGCTCCCTGTATAAACGTGCCCGCCGCCATAATGACCTGATGGCTGTAACCCGGCATATCCCACGGCTCGGGCGCAGCAATACTGTCAACTGGGGCGGCTTTTTGTATGCTCCGGCAGAACGCTATGAGCGCCTCTTTGGTCGGTAATTGCAGGGATTGAATGATGTCTGAACGCTTTGCATCACTTTTTGGCATTGTAACCATGCCAGCGTTTTCAAACACGCGTGCAAACAGCGCTGCGGATTTTAGCGCCTGCGTTGTAACATGCGGCGCCAGAAACAACCCCTGATAAAAAGGCAGATACGAGCCCGCATAGGAGCCGACCTCGCGCCCTAGGCCTGGCACCGTCAGCCGATGGCCGATTTTCTCCACCAACTCCCGTTTTCCCGCAATATAGCCTCCTGTTGGCGCAAGACCGCCGCCGGGGTTTTTAATGAGCGACCCCGCCATGAGATCTGCGCCAATGGCGGTAGGCTCCTGAGTTCCTGTAAACTCCCCATAACAGTTGTCCACCGCAATTACGACGTCCGGGTGGCGTTGCTTGATTGCCTGAAAGACGCTCGCCAACGCATCCATGGAGATTGCCTCGCGCCAAGCGTAGCCGCGTGAACGCTGCACGTATACCATACGGATGCTCTTGTCATCATCCAACACAGAAAGCACGCTTGAAAGGTCGATAGCGTCGTCACAAAGCGGTATTTCACGGTAGCGTATGCCATACTCCCGCAGGGAACCGAACCCTTCTTCCCCGCCAATCGTCTGCTCCAATGTATCATAGGGCTTACCTGTCACGCACAGCAGCGTATCCCCGGGCCTTAGAATGCCAGAGAGCATCAAATACAGTGCGTGCGTGCCGTTGGCAATCTGCGGGCGCACCAAAGCATCCTCTGCCTCAAATGTATGCGCGAACACGCGCTCCAACGTATCGCGGCCGATATCGTCATAGCCATACCCGGTCGTCTGGGAAAAATGGCGCTGCGCAACGCCTTCCTGCTGGAACGCTCGGAGCACCTTCCATTGGTTGTGCGCCTCAATAGCGTCGATTTTATGAAATACCTCGGTTAGCTCGCTTTCTGCCTTCCATACGGCCGAAACTGCTTTTTCTGAGGCGGGAAATCCGTGTAATTCCTGTGTGTCCATGCTTTGGTTCCTTTTTAATATTATTCATGCCTGTCCTGCGCTTCGTCAACTGAAGCGTCAAGCGCCACGGGTGTTACCATGGTAATGGAAGAAATACCGTGCTTGTACAGCATCATTTGTTTGCCTTCGGTTTCAATTACAATTACAAAGTTGTCAAACGCGCGGACCACAGCATTTTTAATCTGAAAACCGTTCGCCAAATGAACGGTGCAAGGCGCTTTCTTCCTGCGGAGCTGATTCAAAATGCGGTCCTGCGGATTCTCCTTCGTCGTATTCATGATGTTTCCCCTTCATCCTTCCTGTAAATGGCCGCCATGGCGTCTGTAAGCATATCCAAGTTCCCATACTCCTTGATATCCAGCCAATGGATGCGCTGATCTCGTTTAAACCATGTGATTTGACGCTTGGCAAAGCGCCGCGTCTCGCGCTTCACTTCCTCCACCGCTTCTTCTAGCGTTGTTTCGCCCCTAAGATGCCGTAACAACTGCTTGTAGCCAAGCCCCTGCAAAGCAGGCAGCGTATGCGCATATCCGGCCTCGTTTAGCTTTTTTGTTTCCGAAAGAAGCCCAGCCTTCATCATTTCATCCACGCGCTGCTCGATCCTTTGATAAAGAAGTACCCTCTCCATCGTAAGGCCGATCTGCGTTACATGATAAGCGATCTCTCGCTGCCCCTTGTTTTCAAAATCTGCCCCAAAAGAACTGAGCGGATGGCCTGAAACCTCCAAAACTTCCAGCGCGCGTACTACGCGCTTTTTATCGTTTGGATGCAGGCGAACGGCCGATACAGGATCTTCTTTCTGCAGCCGGCAGTAGAGGCTGCCGGGGTGCTGTTGTTCCTCAAGTTGTAGCCGCTCACGCACAACCGGATCCCCGGGTACATTGGTAAACTGCAGCGGGTATGTCAGGGCATTCACATACAGCCCCGTTCCCCCCACCACAAGCGGCGTTTTCCCGCGAGAACAGATATCATCTATCGCAAGCTCCGCCTGCCTTTTGTACTCCGCCACACTGAATGTGGTATCGTCCACATCCACCATATCGAGAAGGTGATGCATGATTCCCTGCCGCTCCTCCATGGTAGGCTTGGCCGAGCCAATATCAAGCCCTTTGTAGATCTGAATGGAATCCGCCGATATGATTTCCGCGCCGAGTTTCTTGGCAAGCATAATGGAGGCCGCCGTTTTCCCGGAGGCCGTAGGTCCCAACAGTATAACTATGTGCGGCTTTTTCTCCACACTGCACCTCAAACAATTCTCTTAAACAGCTTTTCGATTTCCTTTCGGGTCAGCTTCACCATCACGGGCCGCCCGTGCGGGCAGGTAAGCGGCAGGCCTTCTCCCGTAAACACCCTGATCAAGTCCTCAATCTCTACTCTCGTCAATGGGTCTCCCGCCTTCACGGCATGCTTGCATGAAGCCTGAATGATGGCCTCCCGCTTCAACTCAATCGTGGAAGCTCGCCCCTGCCCCTGCAGCATCTCGAGCGCTTCACGAAGCACTTTTCCTACCGGGACATCCGCAAGCATTGCGGGCGCTGCGTGCACCCGGATGGAGGTCGCGCCAAAGGGCTCTACATCGAACCCAAGCTCCTCTAGAAGCTCTTTATGGCGCAGCAGAAGATCGTATTCTGGCGGTGCCAGTTGGATCAATTCCGCGCTTAAAAACGTCTGCGCGGCCCTTTCATGCGTTTGGGCCATAAACCGCTCGTAGAGCCTGCGCTCATGCGCGGCGTGCTGATCTATTAAGTATAACGTGTCTCCCTGCTGCGCTACCCAATAAGAATTAAAAGCCTGGCCGATGATGGCCACGGGCAGCGCGTGGAATTGCTGCTGCGCCTCTGCTTGCTGCTCTATCTTCTGCTGCTCATGCACCTCAAGTTCTTTTACGGCATGCGACGGCCCCACACGGAAATGAGGGATCTCGTAAAGCGCTTCTTTTACGCGGAATCCTTCTTTAGGTCCGACATGATCCTCCAAGGGCGCGAACGCAACCGGTTGGGCAGCTGCCCTGGGCGATACGAATTGGTCTTGCTGCCTCGCAGGCACCGAAAAAACGTATTTCGGTGCAACGTATGGAGTGTCGGCCGGTCGGACGACATCCGGTGCTTTGCGCTCCGTCTCAGCCTGGATGCGCTTTTCCCCAATCATAACGGCCTTTGCAACGCCTTCTGTTGTGGTAAAGTGCACCTCCGGCGGCAAGGAGAACCCCAGCGCTTTTTTGGCAGCCTCAGTCATGGCATAAACCATACGGTTTTCCTGCGCAAAGCGCACCTCAAGCTTAGCCGGGTGAACGTTTACGTCCACCTCCCGGGAGGATAGCTGGATGTTGACCAGCGCAAACGGATACCGCCCCGCCATCAGCCTCGTATCAAATGACCGCTGCATGGCGCCGGAGAGCAGCATGGAGCGGATAAACCTGCCGTTTAATATAAAGGATTGCTGGGATCGGTTGGGCCGCGCGATCTCCGGCGTACCTAGGTAGCCGGTCAGTTTGACGTAACCGTCGTCAAAGGCCACTTCCCGCAAATGCGGCAATACTTCCCCGCCATACACGCAGTAGAGAGCGTTTTTGAGGTTATTGTCGCCCGGGGACCGATACACGTCCTTTTCATTGTTGACAAACCGGAAGGAAATATCCGGCCTTGAGAGTATCAGGCGGGAAACGTATTCTCCCACATAGCTTCCTTCGGTACGCGCGGCCTTTAAAAACTTCCTTCGGGCGGGCACATGGTAGAAAAGGTTTTCTACTTCAATGCGGGTGCCCTCCGGACAGGCGGATTGCTCATGGAGCTTACAGTCCCCGGCTTCAATTCGAACGCGCATACCGGTTTGCGCGCCGCGCTCGCGGGTGGAAAGCTCCACCTGCGCCACTGCTGCGATGGAAGCGAGCGCCTCGCCACGAAACCCAAGCGTTTCTATATGCGTCAAGTCTTCCTGGTCGCTTATTTTACTCGTTGCATGGCGTTCAAAAGCAATCAGTACGTCCTCAGAAGGAATGCCCGTGCCGTTGTCCGTGACGCGGATATAATCGACACCGCCGTTTTTGATCTCGATTGTGATCGCAGTCGCCTCTGCGTCTATTGCGTTTTCCACAAGCTCCTTTACCACCGAAGCCGGGCGTTCCACCACTTCTCCTGCGGCGATCTGGTTTGCAATGTGGGGGGATAATACGGTTATCTTGCTCATTTTGCGTTCCTTATCAGCTTTGCGCGCTGATGGAGGTCGTTGATCATGTTAAGCGCCATAATCGGCGTAAGCGCGTCCACCTGCAGCAGGGCAAGCTCCTGTAACAGTTCATCTGTCTGGCCCTCCGTAAGCAGGGAGAGCTGCTGGGAGAGTTCCTCCTGCCCGCGCTTAATGCCGCGCGGGCGGTTGATATCCGCCTTTTCAAGCTCTTTTAAAATGCTTCTTGCCCTGCGGATGACTTCATCCGGGAGTCCAGCAAGCCGCGCCACCTGGATGCCGAAGCTTTTATCAGCACCCCCTCGCATGATCTTGTGGAGGAACAGGATATCCTCCCCTACCTCCTTAACAGCAACACGGTAGTTTTTTACGCCGCCCAGTGTCCCTTCCAACTCGGTCAGCTCATGGTAATGGGTCGCAAACAGCGTCTTAGCGCCGCATTTTGCCCGGTCGGCAATGTGCTCCAGCACCGCCCATGCGATGCTAAGGCCGTCAAACGTGCTGGTGCCGCGGCCGATCTCATCCAATAACAGCAGGCTTTTTTCGCTGGCGTTGTGGAGGATATTCGCCATCTCGCTCATTTCCACCATGAACGTGCTCTGGCCCGCGGCAAGGTCGTCCGACGCGCCCACGCGCGTGAATATGCGATCAGTCAGGTCAATTCTAGCCTCATCCGCCGGGACGAAGCTCCCGATATGCGCCATCAGCACAATGAGCGCGATCTGCCGCATATATGTGCTTTTACCCGCCATATTGGGCCCGGTGAGTATGATGAGGCGGTTATCCGTATCATCGAGATGCGCGTCGTTCGGAATAAACCTGTCCTTGTGTGCGCGCTCCACCACCGGATGCCTGCCGTTTTTGATGGCAATGCCGCCCTGTTTGCTGAGAGTGGGCTTGACATAATTGTTTTCCGATGCAACCTGCGCCAGGGATTGGTAACAGTCTAATTCGGATAGCAAGGCCGCAGTTTTCTGCATGCGGCCGATGCAAGAAGTAAGCGTCTCCCGTACCTGGGTAAAAAGCGTGTACTCAAGCGAAATGAGCTGTTCTTCAGCCCCGAGTATGGTTTCCTCCATACTTTTAAGTTCCGGCGTGATGTACCGCTCCGCGTTGGCCAGTGTCTGCTTACGCTGGTACCGGTAGGGCACAAGGTTCTGGTAAGAGCGTGTCACCTCGATGTAATAGCCAAACACCTTATTGTAACTGATGCGCAGGTTCTTGATACCGGTGGCTTCCCGCTCCGTGGCTTCCATATCGGCAAGCCACTGCTTGCCGTTGACGGAG
>JAEZIE010000279.1 GCA_023416175.1 Bacillota bacterium | reverse complement strand
GGCTGACGGGCGGCGTCGGCGTGGATTTTGTCATCGAATCGGTCGGCACGCCGGAAACCTACGAGCAGGCGTTCAAAATGCTTCGCCGTGGCGGCAAGCTCGAAGCGTTCGGTATCGTGGGTGAAGGTCAGACCATACCGCTTGAGCCCAAGGAGTTTGTCCTGGGTGAAAAGAAGGTCAGCGGTTCCTGCGCGGGCATCGGCAACAACTGGGGCGAAGCGATCACGCTGTTGCAGTACGGTATCATCAAACCGGAGATCATGTACTCCATGGCCGTGCCGCTTTCCGAGCTGGAAGATGCGCTCAAAGAGATTCGCACCAACAAGAGCCTTGTCAAGGTGTTTGTCTGCCCGGAACTCAAGGAACGTGTATATTTCTAACCTTGCTTCAAATATCCTGGATTTTTAAACGGGTGGCCGCTTGCCAATTCGGGCGGGCGGCCATCTGAAATATGTGGGTGCGGGTCGCGCCCCAGGGAGTAACCATGATACTGACCGTCACACTCAACCCGGCGATGGATCTGCTTTTGTTTGTAGACTCCTTCGCATTCAACACGACCAACCGCGTCACCCGTACAGAGCGCTGCATCGGCGGCAAGGGTACGCACATTTCTTACAATCTCGCCGATCTTGGCGTAGCGAACATCGCGACCGGCATCGCCATGGGCCGCACCGGGGAAGAGCTGGTGCGTATATTGGAAGACACGGGCGTCGCCTGCCGCTTCCATATGCCGGAGGGCGGGGAAACACGCACCAATTACGCGCTCATTGACGGTGAAAAAAACTGCACACTCATTTCCACCAAGGGACCGGAGCTTACCAAGCAAACGCTCGATGCGTTTTTGGCGCATTACCGGGAACTGCTTTCTGGCGTTGCGTTTGTGGTCATTTCCGGCGACGCTTCGAATTTTACGGACAGCAAGGGCGTATCTCTGCAGGCAGCGCTGTTTGAGGCGGCAAAGCAGAGTGACGCGAAGGTGCTGCTGGATGCAAGCGGGAAAAGCCTCACCGAGTGCGTCAAACGCTCGCCTTACCTCATCAAGCCCAACGTGCATGAGCTTGCGGAACTGACAAAGCTTCCGGTTGAAACGGAGCAGGATGTCATTGCCGCAATCGAAAGCCTCAATCCGTACCATATCGCTATCGTTGCGGTATCCATGGGCGGGGAAGGAAGCCTTGTGCGTTACGGGACGCATTATTATAAGGTAAGCGCCGCCGACGTAGAGGTGCAGAATACCATCGGCTGCGGGGATGCGTACCTTTCCGGCCTCCTTTACGGCATGTCAAGTGGCATGACGCCGGAAGAAACGCTAAAGTTTGCGGCAGCCTGCGGCGGGGCGGAAGCGGAAAGCGAGCGGACGGTCGGCTTAGACAAGGCGCGTGTGCTTGCGCTTGTAGATACCATTAACGTACAAAAGGTGGTTTAGTAACATGCAATACATGGCAGAACGAAAAAAGCTTTTGGAAATGACAACCGATCTTTGGGAGCGCAGGCTCACCAACGCCGCGGGCGGCAACCTCGCCATGCGCGTGGATGAGAACCGCATGCTTGTGACCCCTTCCATGATGAGCGAAATTAAGCATTGCCGCTTTGAACTTGAAGAGCCGCTGCTGATGGATCTTGACTGCAACATTCTGGAAGGAACCGGCGCAAGCTCTCGCGAGAGCCGCATGCACGCGCTGATCTTAAAAAACATCCCGGAGGTCAACGGTTCCATACACGCACACCCGTTTTATACCATGGTGTTCGTCGCAGCCTGCAAGCCTGTGCCGCAGCTGACTGAAGCGACGCTCAAAATGGGGGAAACCGGCCTCGTGCATCAGGCGAAGGCGTACAGCATGGAGCTTGCGGAAAGCGCGTATGAGTATTTTGAGCCCCGCAGGGAGCAATTGAAAAAGACAGGCCTTTGCGCGCTGCTTCCCTACCATGGCACAATCGCGGTGGGCAAAAGCATTGAGCAGGCATTCAGCGTCGTGGAGCGCGTGGAAGCGGACGCCGTTTGCCACTTGCTTGGCAAGCTGATATAAGGGTGCGCCATGAAGACGCGCACTGTCATTCCCTGCGATATCGGCGCTTCCGGCGGCAAACTATTCTCAGCGTCTTATGACGGGGAACGGCTGGCGCTTGAGGAGCTCCACCGCTTTGTGAACAGGCCAATTTCCTTGAACGGCGCGCTCTATTGGGATATCCTGCACCTCTATGACGAATTACAGCAAGGGCTTATGAAGGCCCGCGTATGTGGCGCTTCCTCGCTCGGCATCGATTCGATGAGCAACGACTATGTGCTGCTTGATAAGACAGGCGCACTTTTAGAACTGCCGCACACCTACCGAGACCCGCGCACGTTGGGCATGGTAGAGCGGATGGAGCAGTATATCTCCGCAAAAGAGCTTTACCGGCTCACGGGGCTGCAGTTTAACCGCATGAACACGCTTTACCAGTGGCTGCACATGTGCTGCGACCGGCCGGAAGTGTTGTCCGTAGCAAAGAGCGTACTGTTTTTACCGGATGCGCTCAACTATTTCCTCACCGGGGAACTGCGTACCGAATATACGCTGGCGAGTGTTTCTCAGGCGTATGCGCCGAAAGAAAAGGCATGGGCTTATCTTTTGCTTCATAAGATCGGCTTCCCGACGGAACTGCTTCAGCCTATCGTGCCTTCCGGCACGGAAATTGGGCGTCTGAAGCAATCGGGAGAGGCGCTGCCCGTGTTCGCAGTAGGCGGTCACGATACGGCCTCTGCCGTGGCCGCGGTGCCAAGCGGCTCAAAACGGTTTGCCTACATC
>JAEZIE010000066.1 GCA_023416175.1 Bacillota bacterium | reverse complement strand
GTGGGCTTTTTGCTCTTAATCTCTATTTTAGCCAGCCTTCTTATTCGCCATAGCCCTTCTTATCGCGATTAGCCGCAGAACATCCTCCAATATTGCCTCATTCGTCACATGCAGCATCAGCCAACGCCCGCCGCAGGAAAACGGAGTCCGTTCATATAGTTCCCGTACATATTGGGTCGCGTGCGGCATCAGAAGCCCGGCTTCCGTTTCTTCCTTTGCGCCCATCACTACCAGCGCAATAAAATATCCTTCCATAGGATACAGCGTGCAGAGGGATTTGCCGCTTTTCTGGTACTTTACATTCCACCCCGGCTGTGCGGAACATTTGCTATAGGAAGAGATGGGCTGCAGCTGGTAAGCGTCCTGTATCCTTGTGTGAAACGCATCCCAAAGCGGATTTCCAATATAATCGCGCGTCATCTCCTCGGTGGGCTGTGTATCCGGTCCGTATAAGACGCTCCAATCCATGCTTTTTCTCCTAAGTTTTTCCTTATCATATCATAGCAGAAAGCGCTTGAAAACTGCCATATCTGCGCGTTAGCGTGTTTCCGCTTTACCTTGCAGAACTTTACAAATGTGGAAGTCGTCAATAAAATGATGCTAGAGCCATAAAAAATAGCATCTATTCATTTGTGCCGCCGTACGGTTGGCGCACCATATCAATACGTTGAGGGTGAAACACGTGGTATATTTAAACGGAAAAGATTTGACCATAGATCAGGTGGCTTCCGTCGCCCGGAGCGGCGAGGAAGTCGCCATCTCGAAAGAAGCGCGCATACTCATTCAAAAAGCGCGCGATTATGTGGATGAAAAGCTGGCTGCACAAGCCGTCATTTACGGCCTGACCACGGGCTTTGGCAAGTTTTCAGATACATTCATCCCGCCGGACGCGACGGCGGAACTACAAAAGAACCTCATCATCTCCCACGCCTGCGGCATGGGGGAGCCGTTGGATAAAGAAACTGTCCGCGCTTCCATGCTGCTGCGCTTAAATACGTTGAGCCGTGGTAACTCCGGCATCCGCCTATCCACCATGGATACGCTACTTGCGATGCTCAACCGCGGCGTCCATCCCGTGATCCCGCAAAAGGGCAGCCTTGGCGCAAGCGGGGATCTTGCGCCCCTTTCGCATATGGTGCTCGTGATGATCGGCGAAGGCCACGCGGAATATCGGGGAGAGATTCTCCCGGGGAAAGAGGCCATGGCCCGCGCGGGCATTCCCGTCATCGCCCTTGCCGCAAAAGAAGGTCTCGCGCTTATCAACGGTACACAGATCATGACGGCAATCGGCGCGCTTGCGGTATACGATGCCGTATCCTTAGCCAAGGTAGCCGATATCGCCGCCGCCATGACCACGGAAGCGCAAAACGGTATCTTAAAGGCATTTGACGCGAAGATCCATGAGCTAAGGGGGCATCAGGGGCAAAAGGAGTCGGCAAAAAACCTGCTGTCGCTTTTGCATGGCAGTCTCCTTGCGCAGGATGTGATTCCCGGAAAAGTGCAGGATGCATACTCCGTGCGCTGCGTGCCGCAGATTCACGGCGCAAGCCGGGACGCCATTCATTATGTATTTGACGCCGTCACCCGTGAGATCAATGCCGTGACGGATAACCCCATTATATTCCCCGATGAAGACGAGGCCATTTCCAGCGGCAATTTCCACGGCCAGCCCATGGCGCTCGCATTCGACTTTTTAGGTATCGCCCTTGCAGAATACGCAAACGTTTCTGAGCGGCGCATCGAGCGCATGGTGAATCCGCAAATTAATGACGGCCTGCCCGCCTTCCTGATACCCGACGGCGGCCTCAATAGCGGCTTTATGATCGCCCAATACGCAGCGGCCTCCATGGTATCCGAAAACAAGGTGTATGCACATCCGGCCAGTGTCGATAGTATCCCCTCCTCCGCCAACCAGGAGGATCATGTCAGCATGGGCACCACCGCCGCCAGAAAAGCGCGCATGATACTGGATAACGCGGAAAAGGTCGTCGGCATCGAGCTCTTTGTCGCCGCCCAGGCACTCTGGCTGCGCGGAGAAGAAAAGCTTTCGCCCGCCACCAAAGCCGTGTATGATCATATCCGCGCCTCTGTCCCGCCAGCGCACAAGGATATCGTGATGCACTACGAAATGGTGAAGCTCGACCAAATGGTGAAATCCGGCGAGCTTGTCGCCGCCGCCGAAGCGGTGTGCGGGAAATTGCTATAAGAAATAGGTACGCTCCTTTTCTTTCCACGAAAGAAAAGGAGCAAAAGAAAGCGTAAGGGATTCCAAAGGGACGTGTCCCTTTGGTAGGGTCTAAGGGGCAAAGCCCCTTACGTACACCAAACGGAGGTCCACATGCTCAACCAAACGCTCGAACATGCCCGTACCATCAAACTGGACAATATGCTGCCGGACTACCCGGCGTTCGATCCGCAGTACCGTCGCGCGCCGGACAGAGGCTTTCGCCTGTCTAAGGCGCAGGCGGCGCTAGCGCTCAAAAATGCGCTCAGGTATGTGCCGGAAGAGCTGCATGAAGCGATAGCGCCGGAATTCATGGAAGAGCTTTTGACCAGGGGGCGTATCTACGCCTACCGCTATCGGCCGGAGGGGCGCATTTACGGCAAACCGGTTGAGGAATATAAGGGCAAGTGCCTAGCGGGCAAGGCGTTCCAGGTGATGATCGATAACAACCTGGATTTTGAGATCGCGCTTTATCCCTACGAGCTTGTGACATACGGCGAAACAGGGCAGCCCTGCCAGAATTGGCTGCAATACCGCCTGATTAAGAAATATTTAGAGGAACTGACAGACGAGCAGACGCTGGTGCTGGAATCAGGCCACCCCTTGGGGCTGTTTCCGTCACGGCCGGACGCGCCGCGCGTGATTTTGACGAACGCCCTGATGGTGGGCATGTTTGATAACCGGAACGACTGGGAGATCGCGGAGCAGCTTGGCGTAGCCAACTACGGGCAGATGACGGCGGGTGGCTGGATGTATATTGGCCCGCAGGGCATCGTGCACGGCACGTTCAATACCATACTGGGCGCGGGGCGCAAGTTTTTAGGTATTCCGGAAGAAGGGGATCTCACGGGGAAAGTGTTCGTTTCCTCGGGTCTGGGCGGCATGAGCGGCGCGCAGCCCAAGGCGGCGAATATCGCAAATGCCATCGGTATATTCGCCGAGGTGGACAAAAGCCGTATAGAGACCCGCATGAACCAGGGCTGGGTGGATATGATGACGGACGACCTTTGCGAGGCCATTACCTACGCGCAGTGGCACAGAGAACGCAAACGTTCCGTCTCCATTGCCTATCACGGCAACATCGTGGATCTTCTGGAGTACGCGGCAAAAGAACAGTTCCAGATCGATCTCTTAAGCGACCAGACCTCCTGCCACAATGTATACGACGGCGGATACTGCCCCGCAGGGGTTACGTTTGAAGAGCGTACAGAGCTGTTGCATACGGACCGCGAACGTTTTGCGAGGCTGGTGGACGCTTCCCTCAAACGCCATTTTGAAGCCATCCGCGCGCTGGTGGGGCAGGGGACATATTTCTTTGATTATGGCAATTCGTTCATGAAGGCCGTGTTTGACAGCGGCGTTATGGAGATTTCCAGGAACGGCGTGGACGAAAAAGACGGCTTTATATTCCCTTCCTATGTGGAGGATATCATGGGCCCCATGCTGTTCGATTACGGCTACGGCCCCTTCCGCTGGGTATGCCTTTCCGGTAAGCCGGAGGACTTGGAAAAAACCGATGCCGCCGCCATGGGCTGCATCGATCCGAACAGGCGGTTCCAGGACCGGGACAATTACAACTGGATTCGGGACGCAAAAGAGAATAAGCTCGTCGTCGGTACGCAGGCGCGCATCCTGTATCAGGACGCGGAAGGGCGCACCAATATCGCGCTGCGGTTTAATGAGTTGGTTAAAAACGGGGAAGTGGGCCCCATTATGTTGGGGCGGGACCACCACGACGTCAGCGGCACCGACTCGCCCTTCCGCGAAACCGCCAACATCAAGGACGGTAGTAACATCATGGCGGATATGGCGACCCAGTGCTTTGCCGGTAACGCCGCGCGCGGCATGACGCTGTGCGCGCTGCACAACGGCGGCGGTGTAGGCATCGGCAAGGCTATCAACGGCGGGTTTGGGCTGCTGCTGGACGGTAGCGAGCGTACGGATGCTATCATCCGTTCCGCCATGATGTGGGACGTTATGGGCGGCGTTGCGCGCCGAGGCTGGGCCAGGAACGAACACGCGCTCGAAACCGTGGCCGCTTACAATGAAAAATGGCAGGGGAAGGCGCATATCACACTGCCCTACCTTACGGACGAGGCTTTGATAGAAAAAACTTTAAACGAAAAGGGGATATAAAAGGTCCATGGCAAAGCTTATAGAATGCGTACCCAACATCAGCGAGGGCAGAAGGCCGGAAGTTATTGAAGCGGTGATCGACGAGGTCAGGCGTGTTCCCGGCGTGACGCTGCTCGACTACAGTTCCGACGCAAGCCACAACCGCACCGTTATTACGTTTCTAGGAAACCCGGAAGGTGTGGCGGAAGCGGCAGTTGCAGTTGCCAAAAAGGCCGCAGAACTGATTGATTTGACTGTACATGAAGGCGAACATCCCCGTATGGGCGCGGTGGACGTCATTCCGTTTATCCCCATCAAAGACATCACCATGGAAGATTGCGTAGCACGCTCCAAGGAAGTTGCAAAGCGCGTTTGGGAAGAAGCGCACATGCCCGTATTCCTGTATGAGGACTCCGCATCCTCTCCTACCCGCGTAAACCTTGCCGCCATCCGTAAAGGACAGTTTGAGGGCATGGCGCAAAAAGTGCAGGAACCTGAATGGGAGCCGGACTTTGGCGGAAGGACGATCCACCCTACGGCGGGCGTGGTGGCCATTGGCGCGCGTATGCCGCTTATCGCGTTCAACATCAATTTGTCTACGTCGGATGTATCCATCGCCTCCAACATCGCGAAAATCATTCGCCAGAGCAGCGGCGGCCTGCCCTATGTCAAGGCACTGGGCGTCATGCTGTCCGAACGCAACATCGCGCAGGTTTCCATCAATATGACAAACTTCTATAAGACCCCGCTCTACCGCGTGCTGGAGCTCGTGAAGGCGGAAGCCAGGCGCTATGGCGTGTCCGTCGTCGGTACTGAGATTGTAGGGTTAGCACCCATGCAGGCGCTCGTCGATTCCGCGGAATACTACATGCAGATCGAAGCGTTTGATTTTAATAAGCAAGTATTGGAGAATCATATTTTATAGGATGAAACAGGGGCGCTGCCCCTGACCCTGCCAAAGGGATGTAACATCCCTTTGGAAACCCTTCGCGAACATATCTTGTTCCCAATAGGGGTTCTTAGGGCCATTATGGCCCTAAGCGGAGGTGGGGAGGCAGAGCCTCCCACATACCTTACGCAAAGGAGGGCTTCCATGCTGCTCATCAAAAACATCGGCCTGCTGCAAACACCCACGGGTAATACGAGCGCAAAAGGTGAGGCGCAGGCGCACAACCTGAAGATCAAAAATGCCGCGATCCTGATAGAAGATGGCTTTATCAAAGCGGTATTCGAGGGCGGCGAGCTTCCGTTCTGCGACAAAAGCGTGGATACGCTGGACGCGGGAGGCAGGCTGGCGACGCCGGGCTGGATCGACTGCCACACGCACCTGGTGTTTGGCGGCTGGCGGCAGCACGAGGTACCGTTGAAACTCAGAGGCGCAAGTTATCTGGAGATTTTGCGCGCGGGCGGCGGCATACTCGATACCGTGCGGCACACGAGGCAAGCGTCCGAGGACGCGCTGTACGAAAAGAGCCGTGCGTTCTTATACGAAATGCTTGCGCACGGCGTGACCGCCGTGGAAGGCAAAAGCGGCTACGGGCTGGATCTTGAGAATGAGCTCAAGCAGCTTCGCGTGATGAAGCAGCTCAACGAAGCGCAGGCGGTTGAGGTCATCCCCACGTTCATGGGGGCGCATGCCGTGCCGGACGAATACGCGGGGGCTGGGGACGGGTATATCGAGTACTTGTGCCGCGACGTGCTCCCAAGGGTGAAAGAAGAAGGGCTTGCGCGTTTTGCGGATGTGTTCTGTGAGGATTCGGTGTTCAATGTGGAACAAAGCCGCAAATATCTCAAAGCCGCGCAGGCGTTGGGACTTGGCGCGAAAATCCATGCGGATGAGATTGAGGAGATCGGCGG
>JAEZIE010000011.1 GCA_023416175.1 Bacillota bacterium | reverse complement strand
TCGACTTGCATGTGTTAGGCACGCCGCCAGCGTTCGTCCTGAGCCAGGATCAAACTCTTGAGTTAAATTACTCAACAGTTTAAAAAACTGTCTCTATCTTTTACTTTTCAACTTCCACGCTTACGCGCTTCGTTGTCCGTACTTTTGCTGGTTCCTCAAATTAATTGCGTTCGTCTTCTATCTCGCACTATATAGTTTTCAAGGTGCTTGTTCCTGCGCCCCGTTTTTCGCTTGTCCCGTGTTTTGGGCGCTCAACTATAATAACAAACCACACGGTATGCAGCAAACCACTTATCTGCCCGTCTCAGGCTTAATCCGACGATATTCTAACATTTTTCCCGGTTTAATATAATTATAATCAAAATTCGTTCAATATCTCTGTTATCATCTCCTTTATGAAGGATATCTCAAATTACAATAATATACAGCTAATATTACGTCCCTTTTAAAATTCCCGTTGCAGAACATTCGCCACAATCCGAACAATAACTAATTACGCTTTGGAATATTCCGAATATTGATGCGGTAATTTTATAATTCCATAAAATACCTTGATCTTTGTGCGGGTTTTGGCTCTTTGCAATTCTTTCTTTTCCGGCAGAATACTGCCGTTCTTGCCGGATTGAGCAGCTCTTTTTAGGATATCCTGTTGAGCCAAACACCCGTATGCTGTACGATAAGAGCGAAGAAGACAGGGAGCGTGAGATTCGATGTGCGGGCGATATTACTTATATATTGAAGAGGCGGAACTACAGGAGATACTGCGGGAGGTCAAGGGGGAAAAGGCTCCAATGAACAAAGGCGAAATCTTCCCGACAAACCTAGTCCCTGTCGTTTCCGCAAGCGGCCGCCCCGAGATCATGAAATGGGGATTCTCCCGCAATGATGGCAAAGGGCATGTCATTAACGCGCGCAGCGAAACCATCCGCGAAAAGGCGATGTTTCATAGACCTCTCCGCGAAGGGAGGTGCCTTGTACCGGCCTCATGGTACTTTGAGTGGGAAACGGTGGGTACGACGAAGCAAAAATACGCCATCTCCCGCCCGGATACGCCGCTTCTCTTTATGGCGGGGCTATACCGGTATGAGCCGGATCAACGACTCCCCTCCTTTGTGATCTTGACACGGGAGGCAGCAAATGAAATCGCCTTTATCCATATGCGCATGCCTGTGATATTGCCCCGCGCGCAGCAGCTCAGCTGGCTGGATGGGGATACGACAGCGCTCACGTGCGACCCAGGGGTGTTCGAATACAAAAAAGAGCCGCAGCCTGAAGGGCCGTATCAGCTGGGCTTCCCGATTTGAATTTCAGCAACCATCAAAACCCGCATCTTATTGATGCGGGTTTTCTTAACCACCGAGGACCAATGATTGCTATAGCCGATCAAATTTCCGCAACGCGCAATGGGAGTCATGTAACTTGGTACCCTCCGGCAGCACCGTGAAGAACCGGAGCGTATTGAGGTCGCAGCCGGTATACGCTTGCGTGCAGGGATCGCGCAGCACGATATACCCCGTCCCCACATGCATGATGATGCCCGAGCGCCGCTGTATGACGGTTCCAACCAAAAAATCCGCTATAACCCACCGCCCCACGAGGCTCCGCAGCAATTCCTGATAATTGCTATAGACCAAAGGGAGGGTTCCCTGCCGCCCGTCTGATGCCCGGCGGATAAGGGGACTGGAGACGGATGGGTTCATGCTGCTCGCATTTGCCGCCGAAAATGGGTTCATCTGAGAAGGCAGTTTCATTGGTTCCATGCTTTGCGGCTCTTGCGGCACGCTCATCTGGGCAGGGATGCGGCCCCGTATCGGCGCATCAAATGTCCGGTAACTGGGCCAGACCTTACCAATCGCACCATTCGCATATTGCATGGAAGAGCCCGGCCGCCTGTTTCCATTTATCCGTATACCGGAGCCGGGGTCAGGCTGCCCGTAGCCGCCATCGGACACTGCGCCCTGACTGAAAAAAGGCGCTCCCGGGTAGCCCTGTGTGGGCGAAAATAAATCCAGATCTTGCTCATTCGGCATAACACAATCTCCCCAGAATCCATCTCAAAGATTCATCCGAAATTCATTCCCACGGTACAGGCCACAAAACCCGCTCCTTTTTATAGTATGCGATTGGGGACTGATGTGCACGGAAGCGTATCCATGATATAAATGAATTTGAATTTTTTAGCAAATATTACTTGACCTGTCGTAGTAAACGTGTTATCGTATTCATACCCCGACAGTCGTAGTATTTTTTTCCGATACGATGTGTTGGCGACCTATTCCGAAAAGAGGTGATTGCATGATTAGCAGCGATGTCATCCGCGGCTACAACGATACCATACTGCTGTGCATGCTGCTGGATGAACCATCGTACGGGTATGAGATTTCCCGAAAAATCCGCGAGCGTACGCAGGGGGCTTACATTATAAAAGAAACAACGCTCTATTCCGCCTTTGAGCGGCTGGAGCGCAACGGATATATCGTTTCCTTCTTTGGTGAAGAAACCTTCGGCAAGCGCCGGACATATTACCGTATTACACCTGAAGGGCGCGCATATTATCAGGAAAAATGCAAAGAGTGGGAAACCACTAAAAATGTCATCAACAAATTTGTAAATGGTTAAGGGGGAAATTTTCATGGATACCATACGCAGTTATCTGGACAATTTGTTTGCCGGGCTGCCGCGTACCGAGCGTGTGAAACAGCTAAGGGTCGAGTTACTCTCCAATATGGAAGAGCACTATCGAGAGTTAAAAGCGCAGGGCAAGACGGAAAACGAGGCCGTAGGCATCGTTATTTCCCAGTTTGGCAACATCGACGAGCTTCTGACGGAACTCAACATCCAGCGGGAAGAAAACCCGCTGCCTGTCGCGGAGGATACTGAGATTGATGCTTATCTGGAAGCATCAAAAAAGGCGACACGCAACGTGTCTTGGGGCGTATTCTTCTGCATATTGGGGCCTGCTTTGCTCATCTTTTTCAATCAGTTGCTGGAAAGCGGCATCTGGAATATGGATCCGGATGCCAATACGCTTGCGCTGATTCCCATGTTCCTTTCCATTGTATTCGGCGTTGGCATTTTGATCTATGGCGGCATGCGCATGGAGCCGTATAAGCAGTTGGAGACGGGTATGCTCATCTCCTCCTCCTCTCGCGCAAAACTCCAAACCGAATATGAAGCGCTCCGCGACACGTATATGAAAAGCGTGCTATTCGGCGTATGCCTATGCGTAGTCAGCCCCATTCCGCTCTTTGTGTTTTCCGCGCTGGGACCAGGAAAAAGCACATATGGCGTATCATTGCTCCTGCTGATCGTCGCCTGTGGGGTACATATTCTCATCCGTGGCAGTATGCACCGGTCTTCTTACCAAAAACTGCTCAAGATTGAAGACTATACGCCCGTAAAGACCAAGGAAAACAAGGTGGTCGGCGCGGTAGCTTCCGTTGTCTGGCCGCTCGTAGTCGCAGTATTCCTTTTCCTTGGGTTTGTATACCACCTGTGGGGCATTGCATGGATCATATTCCCCATCACGGGCCTGCTGTTCGGCATATTCAGCAGCGTATATACGACGCTGCATGGCAAGGACGAACATTGATCCTCATTCATAACATCCAGCTATCCGTTTAAGGCGACATGTCCTGAACGGATTGCCCCTTTAGTGCAAATAGACAGGAGCTTATTCCATGACATGCAATGAACTGACACAATATATGAACAGCAGCATCGCCAGTATGGTCAAAGATGTGCTGCGCGAAACACTTCAGAATCCGCGGGAGACCGCGTACCTTTTAAAGCTGATGGAGCACAGTAAAAAGAATAGCCAAATGCGGGTGACTCATGAGAGCGCCGGGCAGCATGTCCCCGCGTTTCTTATCTCCAGCATCACCCACAGCTGCAACCTTACCTGCAAGGGCTGCTACGCGCGGGCCAACGGCACCTGCACGGACATCCCCAGGCATCCCCTTTTGACCGCAGAGGAATGGGGCAGCCTTTTCCGGCAGGCGGCAGAGCTTGGCGTATCCTTCAACCTCCTTGCGGGCGGGGAACCTTTGCTCCGCCGGGATGTTTTAGAGGAAGCCGCCAGTGTGGAAAGCATACTCTTCCCGGTATTCACCAACGGCACGCTGCTCAACGAAGATTACCTTTCCCTGTTCCACGCATACCGCAACCTTGTGCCCATACTCAGCATAGAGGGCGGCAGCGCGCGCACGGACGAACGCCGGGGACCGGGCATGTATCAAAAGGTTATAGAGATCATGCAAAGGCTGCGGCAAAAAGGCATACTCTTTGGCGTCTCCCTCACGGTCACGAGGGAAAACCTAATCGAGCTGACCTCGGACGCATTCCTTGACGACCTAGCGCGGCAGGGCTGCAGGGTGGTATTTTATGTGGAGTACGTTCCCGTTGACGAAAGCACCCGCGACCTTGTGCTTGGTGAGGAAGGCGTTGCGTCCATGGAAGAGCGGCTTGAAGTTCTGCGCACACAGCACGGCTCGCTTTTATTCCTTTCCTTCCCGGGGGATGAGAAATTTTTGGGCGGCTGCCTTGCCGGAGGACGGGGTTTTTTCCACATCAACCCCTATGGCGCTGCAGAGCCGTGCCCTTTTTCCCCTTACTCCGACCGCAGCCTGAAGGAGTGTTCGCTGTTGGAAGCGCTCAATTCTCCGTTCTTCAAAAGATTGCAGGACGCCTGTCTCGTCGGCGGAGAACATACGGGCGGCTGCGCGCTGTTTGAGAAGGAAAGCCGGGTAAAGGAACTTCTGCCCTAAACTTTAACTCCCCCATTCGATTAAAACGAAAGCCCGGGTCTCCGCCCGGGCCTTTCGCTGCTGATTATTCTGCTTCTTCAAAACAGGCTTAATTGTTGTTTCCGATACTCTTCTTTATACGCTGCAATAATACTTTTCATATCATATAGAAGCCCGAGGCGTTCACATTGTATCACGAAGACATCCCAGAGTTTTTTGGCATTCTGGCTTGTACACCCGTACCGAGACCCGTATGCCTCGACATACTTCTGCTTGATATTCGGAAATAGCTCATCCAGTTTTTTATAATAGTATTCCCGGTTTCCCTCCCGCAGCGTCATCCCCATTGCAGGATACACAAACCTGGCCCCAGCTTCTTTCGCTTGTTCTGTAATGTGGCGAATATTTTCTTCCGTATCATTGATGAAAGGCAAAATCGGCATCATGAGTATGCCGCAGAATAGTCCGCTTTTCGACAGCGTGTTTAATGCGGCGAACCGCTCTTTCGAATTGGACACATGCGGTTCAATCTTGCTGCACAGGTCGGACTCTGCCGTAGTTACCGTAATCTTTATAAGAACGGGCGAGTGTGCTTTGATCCCTTGCAGCACATCAAGGTCACGTGTAACAAGGGCACTCTTCGTATCGATTGCAACTCCATATTCATACAAGTCCAGAAGTTCGAGCGCGTTGCGCGTCAAGCCCAGTTTCTGCTCCAACGGGTTATAGGGATCGCTCATTGCGCCGGTCCCAACGACTCCCCGCTTCGTCTTTCTTCTTAAATCATCCCGGATAATTTGCAGTACATTTTCTTTGATTTTTACCGTTTCGAAATTGGGGTTCTGGTAACAGGCACTTCGGCTGTCACAATAAATGCAGCCATGCGAGCATCCCCGATAGATGTTCATGTTGAAGTCGGCGCCGAACCATTCATCCGGACTCTTGGTTTTCGCTATGATGGTTTTGGCGGATATGGTCTCCATAAGGCTCCCTCCCGGAATGACACACTTTCATCTGCACAACTTCTATATGGCGATACTGGCAGAATGCTTCTGAAATCACTTTACCATGAAGCCTGACAATATTTCCAGTATGACTGTAAAGCTAGTCTCCAATTGCACTTCTGCTATGAAACACTTTCGCATTGCACTATAATGATGCAGAAGGGAGTATTGCTTATGAACATGCAAGGGAATACCATACTCATTACCGGCGGGTCCAATGGGATAGGGCTGGCGCTGGCGGAACGTCTGCTTGCACAGAACAACCGCGTTATTATCTGCGGTCGGAGGGCAGACAAGCTTATCGAAGTCGCAGAAGCGGTAAAAGGCCTCGTCACCATAC
>JAEZIE010000273.1 GCA_023416175.1 Bacillota bacterium | reverse complement strand
GCTGGATCGCTGCAATTGGCGACAAGCCGCTACTTGATTTCCAATACAAGCCCTTCGTGTTTGCGCATGTGGTGGATGGTCTTTATGCCTCGGCCACCAGTATATTCGCTGCGGGCAGTAGTTTCCGTTGGGTACGGGACACGCTCTGCCCCGACCTTGTGGCGCAGGAAAAGAGCGGCGAAATCGCGGACGCGTATGTAGAGATGAATAACCTTGCTGCGCGCTCTCCCATAGGTGCAAACGGCGTATTGTTCAACCCCAGCCTCGCGGGCGGCGCGATGATCGAGGAAACCAAGAACATCCGCGGCGGTTTCATGGGGCTTGGCCTTGCGCATGATCGATGCGATCTCATCCGTGCGTCTTTGGAGGGCATCACCTACAACCTCTATTACGCCATGACGATACTGGAAAAATACCAAGATAAGTTAGACGAGCTGCTGCTCGTTGGCGGGGGCAGCAAAAGCCCGTTCTGGCGGCAGATGTTTGCGGATATCTTTCAAATGGACATCATTAAGACCAATATCGACCAGAACGCCGCCTCGCTTGGTGCTGCGGCGCTTGCAGCCTATGGCCTTGGGTATTGGAACAGTTATGAGGTGATCGACCGCGTACACGAAATACAAAGTGTTGAGCATCCGGATACGGAACGCGCGCATGCTTACCGGCCCTATTACGAGCTTTCCCGCTATGGAGCGCATTTTATGGCGCTCTACGGTGACAAATTGGGCGCAATGGGTTAAACGATTCCCAGGCCCCTGCCGCCGGACCGGCGGCGATTTAAGGCTCTTTCCTTGCAGCGGGAGAGGGTCTTTTTTTCGCTGATCTATACCTCTCGTGTAATGCATAAAAGCATTGACATGCAAATTGATAACAAATACAATAAAATAATAGAAAACAACACCATATAACAAAGGAGGCCTGTATGAGCGCTTACCTGATTGGCGTAGATATCGGCACACAGGGCACCAAGGCCGCTTTATTCGATACGAACCTCACCCTGCTTGGGACCGCTTTTGAGCCATCCCGCATCATTTCCCCTGTACCCGGTACAGTCTGGCAGGAAGCGGATGATCTGTATGCTTCTTGCGCCAATACCATCAAAAGCCTGATGGAGCAAACCGGGATTTCCCCTTCGGATATCGCCGCAATCGGCCTGGACGGGCAGATGGCGGGAATTATGGGCGTGGACGCGGATGGCGAGGCCTCCACGTATTACGATTCCTGGCTTGACATGCGCTGCGGCAAATATATGAACAGCATGCGTGAGCGCGCAGGCAAACGCGCCATTGAAATCACCGGCGGTCCCATTACGTATACGCACGGCCCGAAAATCCTCTGGTGGAAGCACGAGCACCCGGAAGCTTATCAGAAGACAGCAAAATTCGTGCTGCCCCACGCCTATATCGTGGGCAAAATGACCGGCACAAAAGGCCATGATGCATATTTTGATTATACACTTTTGCATTTTTCGGGCTTTGGGAACAATGCAAAAAAAGAATGGTCCGATGAGCTGCTTCAAGCGTTTGGCGTAGAAAAAGAAAAGATGGCGCGGATCGTCTCGCCTTTTGATGTGGTAGGAAAAACCACCCGTGCGTTTGCTCAGCTGAGCGGCACCGTGGAAGGCATTCCCGTTGTGGCCGGATGCGGCGATACGGCGGCAAGCACTTTTGGTTCCGGCATGTTTGAACGGGATCTCGTGCTGGACTGTGCGGGCACCGCCTCCGTCATGTGCAGCGTGGTGGACGGATTTGTACCGGATACCCAATATGAAACAATGACCATGATGCGCAGCCCCATCGACGGGCTTTGGCTGCCCCTTGCCTACATTAACGGCGGCGGCATGTGCATCCGTTGGTTCCGTGATACGTTAAGCGGAAAGCCCGCCGCCTCCTACAACGAGCTGGAAGCGGAGGCCACCCCACTCCCCTGTGGGAGCGAAGGGCTGCTGTTTATCCCGCATTTTTCCGGCCGCGTACTGCCCAACAATCCGAATATCAAGGGCAGCTTCCTGGGGCTTGACTTCAAGCACACGCGCGGGCACATGTACCGCTCCATAATGGAAGCTGTCGCATACGAGTATAAATATTACCTCAATGTGCTGCGTACCCTCTACCCGCAAAGCGATTTTTCGCGTATGCTGTCTATTGGGGGCGGCGCCAACTCACCGCTCTTTAATTCGGTAAAGGCGGATGTGCTGGGCATCCAAGTGGAAACATTTGAAACGGGCGAAACCGCACTCGTTGGCAGCGCGGTGATTGCGGGTATCGGCGCAGGAGCACTTTCCGATTACAAGCAACCCATACAGGGAATTATGAAAAAAAAGCATTCGTTCTCCCCTGATCAGGACCGGCACGCCCAGTATCAACCATATGCGGCGGCCTACCTTGCGGCGATGGAGCATATCACACAATTTTATAAAAGCAATCCCTTTGCAATTAGATAGATTGACCCGCTGAAATCACGGGCAAACCAAGGAGGAAACTATGTCAAAGCAGCCGGATATCGTATTCGCAGAGGTCCGCAAACAGACTATCATCGATATCGTCAATAAAATGGGCAAGGCGACGGTCTCCTATTTGTGCGATCATTTTTCCGTCTCCCCCGCCACCATACGGAACGATTTGAGGGAGCTTGAGGAGGCGGGTGCCATCAAGCGCACGCACGGCGGCGCTATCAGCAGCAGCCGCATCAACAACGAACCCAACACCTCCCAGAAAGAGGTGGAGCATGTTGCGCAAAAGCAGGCAATCGCGCGGCTGGCGGCGACATTCATCCAGCCCGGTGACGCCATTGCGCTTGATACCGGCACCACGACGATGGAGCTTGCAAAACAGCTTAGCGGTAACGAAAACTTGACCGTCGTCACAAATGATATCCAAATCGCTTCCTATCTCGAACACAACACGGACGTGATGATCATACTCGCTGGAGGCGCGCTAAGACGTCAC
>JAEZIE010000211.1 GCA_023416175.1 Bacillota bacterium | reverse complement strand
GCCTGCTCCGTGGCAATGGCGACTAGCTCCGACCTTCGGTAACCGCTATACTCCACGCGGGGCGAGGCATGTTCATCCGGTTGCCTGGCCATCATCCATCCTCCCCACTTCCACAATCCGCACCTGTTGCGAGCATCCAAGCTGCTTCCAGCGGTGGGCGGGCAGCTCCAGCACGCTATGACAGCCGTGGATATAAAAGCCCATCCGCCCCGGTTCCATCGCTTCTTCCACGGACAGCACGCGCCCGAGCTTATCCAGATAAACCACATCGATGGGCTCGCGCATGAAATAGGTGTGGACCTGCGCGCACGGATGCAGCAGCAGCCCTTCCTTGATATCGCGCTCGCCCATGAGCCCTTTTAAGCGGTGGAAAAACCGATCCGCCACGCGAATGCGCGCAAGTGCCTTTCCGTCCGAATACAAAATTGCATATTTCATAACTGAGCCTGTCCTTTCCAATCTTTCTTTTTCAGTACGTTATGGCCGCTATTGCGCCACCTTATTTGAAGGTATCCATTACGCGGATGATGGTGGGACCCAGCAATATGATGAATATCACAGGGAATATGAACGCCACCATAGGGAGGAGCATTTTGACAGAAGCCTTCATGCCCTTTTCCTGTGCGTACTGCTTGCGCGTAAGCCTTAGCTGCGCCGCCTGCGTCTTCAACACCTGCTTAATCGGTGTGCCCATCTGCTCGGACTGCACCACGGCGGAAGCCAAAGATTTCAATTCCGCAACATCGTTGCGTTCGCCAAGCTCAGTGAGTGCGATGCGCCGGGGCTTGCCCATCTGAATCTCCATGGCGGTGATGGTCATTTCCTCCTTGAGTGCGCCCGTGAACTTATCCAATGCCCGTCTTAGCGCGAGGTCAAAGCTCAGCCCGGCATCAATGCTGACGGTGAGGATATCGATCATATCCGGAAGCTGGTTTTTAATGGAGCTTTGCCGGTTGCGGATCTGAAAACGCATATAGTATACCGGTACTAAAAGCCCCAGCATCAGGGCTGCAAGCATCAACAATAGTTTCAGATATAGTTCGAGTTCGGAAAACCGCAGCAGCAACGCCGTGGGCAAAAACAGCCCCAACGAGACCAGCACGCGTACGATCATAAACCCGGAGACTCCGATATACATGCCCGCCATGCGCAGCTGCCGATCCATTTTGCTGTTGACGGCACCTTCTTTTTTGGGTTTTACCAGGCGGCTAAACGCGCGGCTGACCTGTTTCAACAAGGGCACAATAAACCGCTCATGAAAATCGGTGTTCAATTCATCCAGCAGCGCTTTATCCGTTTCCACAATGCGCTTAACGCGCCGTTCTTTTGCGCCCAAGAGCCTGCGGGGGCGGCTAAAGATCAGCAGTACCAGCACAAACGCGGATATCGCGCTGGTGATGACCAGAAACTGCATGCCGTTTCCCCCTTTCCTGCTTCTTGACGTTAATACTTCACCGACACGATCTTGCGGATGAGCATGTAGCCGATTATTTCCATCACCGCGGCGACGATGAGCATGATATGCCCCTCCGTCCTCTGGAACAGCAGCTCCATGTACTTCGGGTTCATCAGCATCAGCAGCATGGCGAGGATAACCGGCAAGAGGCCAATGACCATTCCGGATATACGGCCTGTGGAGGTAATGGTACGAACCTCCTGTTTGACACGGATACGGTCCGTCACCGTCTGGGCGATATTATCGAGCACCGCGGAAAGATTGCCACCCACCTGTTGGGAGATCAAAATAGCTGTTACCATCAGCTTGACGTCAGGGCTGGGCACGCGGCGCGAGAGGTTAAATAGCGCCCGCTCCGTTGTGCTGCCCAGCTGAAGCTCCCGCATCACACGGCCGAACTCCTTTGCGACCGGCTCCGCCATCTGCTCCGCCACAGTCTGCATGCCCTGCTGAAAGGTGAGGCCGCTTTTCAGGCAGTTGCTGACGGTGGAAATCGCCTCAGGCAATTGCTTTTCAAAGGCAAGCAGGCGTTTGTGGCGGCTGTGCCGCACATAAAACGGCGGCAGCCCCAAGCCAATACCGGTAAGTGTAATGGAAACAAACGCATGCGCCTCCATCAGCGCGAAAATAGCGGGCGGAATAAAGGAGAGAATGATCCATATGAGCAAAAACTCCTCCGCCCGCATGGGGACTCCGGCGCTTGCAAGCTGATCCACCAGAACGGTAGAAATGCGGATGGGCGCCTTCTTTTCCACTGCCCGCATGCGTTCATGGGTTGGGATAATTTTGTCACCGGAAAGCTTTAAGAGGCGGTCGCTGCTTTTAAGCGCATTCCGGTATACCCTGCGCAGGAGTATCACGCAGAACGTAAACACCAGCGCTGCTATGCTTACCGTCAAGAGTATGCGCAGCATCTTGCCTCCCCCTTTCCCGTTATTGCTCTGTTATTGGAACCATTCGTCAAACACCGGAATGCCGTTGCTGCGAATTTTTGAAACGCACTTGGGGTATACCCCTGTGCTCTTAAAGCGCCCGTTGAAGCGGCCCTGTCCATCCGTCGAGCCGTCGGTTTCAAACACGAATATGTCCTGCATGCTGACGATATCGCCTTCCATGCCTGTGATTTCGGTAATGCTGACGATACGGCGGGAGCCATCCCGCAGGCGGCTTTGCTGCACGATGACGTCAAGTGCGGAAGCAATCTGGCTGCGGATGGCAAAAAGCGGCATATCCACCCCCGCCATCATTACCATGGTCTCGATACGGGAAATCATGTCCCGCGGGGAGTTGGCGTGGCCAGTGGTGAGCGAGCCGTCATGCCCGGTGTTCATAGCCTGAAGCATATCGAGCGCCTCGCCCGAGCGGACCTCGCCGACGATGATGCGATCCGGACGCATGCGCAGCGCGTTTTTGACAAGATCCCGATTGGTAATCTCCCCCCGGCCCTCCAGGTTGGCCGGACGGCTTTCCAGCGTGATGACATGCTGCTGCTTTAATTGCAGTTCGGCCGCGTCCTCAATGGTGACGATGCGCTGATCCGACGGGATGAACGCAGAAAGTACGTTTAGAAGCGTCGTTTTTCCGCTGCCCGTGCCGCCTGCCACCATCATATTGAGGTTGCCCTTGACGCAGGCTTCCAGGAAGCTGGACATACGCGGGGTGAGCGAGCCAAAATTGATGAGATCGTGCACGGTAAACGGCGTCTTGGAAAACTTGCGGATGGTGACGACCGGCCCTACCAGCGAAAGCGGCGGAATGATGATATTGACACGGGAACCGTCCTTTAAACGTGCGTCCACCATGGGGCTTGCTTCATCCACGTGGCGGCCGATGGCGGAAACGATCTTTTCGACCACCTGCATCACGGCTTCCTCATCCCGGAAACGGACGTCGGAAAGTTTGATTTTGCCGCTCTGCTCTATGAACACCTGCTTGGGGCCATTTACCATGACCTCCGTAACGCCCGGGTCGTTGAGGAGCACTTCAAGCGGCCCCAGGCCCATGACCTCGTTGAACAATACCGTGGAAAGCCGGGTGCGCTCCACGCGGGTGATGGTGTCCGAATATTCGGCAAGTACATCGTCAATGACGCTTTGCACCTGTCCTGCGTCCGGCTCGACGTTTCCGCCGCGCAGGCGCTCGATGACAGCGGCGCGCACGCGATCGATGATGAGCAAGTACTGCTCCTGCTTGGTTTCCTCGGCAGGAGCGGGCATCGCTGCGCGTTCTTCGTGCGGGGCATCCTCCGCAGGTTTGTTGAGTCGACTCTGTAGGCTCACCGGATCACCTCCGTGGCCAGGTGGATGAGCTTCCTGCCCAACGCCGTTCTCGGTTCCTCCAATACCACCGGACGGCCGATGCACTGGCACCTGTCCGCCGTTTTGTCGTCGCGCGGGAGCGTGTAGGCGGGGAGCGTGCCGAGCACCTTCTGCACATCTTTTATGGAAAGAAAGGCTTTAAAGTCCTTGTTGTAGACGTATTGGATCTTTTCCTGAAGCTGCAAGGAGGACAGCACCGTCTGCGCGGTATGCGCCGCTTTGATGGAGCCGATGTCCGGCTGCAGAACTAAGAGCACCTTGTTTGAGTTTTCCATGGCGGTGATGGTGGTATCAGCAAAATTGCTGGGAAGGTCGATGAATATGCAATCAAAGAATGGGCGCATGACGGAGAGCACGCTTTCCACATGCCGCGACTCCACATATTCCCCGCTTTCGGGCGTATTGGGGCCTGCAAGTACGCTTAACCCGCTGTAATGCTGCACGGTAAAGCCGCGCAGCACGTCCATGGTAAGCCCTCCGCGCTCCTGTGCAAGCTCCGCAATGGTATCCTTGGGCTGCATATCCAGGTACAACGCCACGTTTGCATATTCCAGGGACAGATCGATGATGGCGGTCTTACGCCCGTTTTTTGCAAGGGCTGCAGCCAGGTTCACGGCAAGCGTGGTTTTGCCTGTGCCGCCCTTGCCGGAATACACGCTGATGACCTGTGTCTTTTGCACGGGTGTAGCACCTGCTAAGCCTGCGCGCACCTGTTCGAGCGCGCCCGCCCGGCGCACGGCGTCAACAATCACATCGTCCCCGTCCTCATAGGAGACGACCAGCCGGATGCCGGATTTAAGCGCCTCGCGCGTTAAGGGCATGGAGAGTTCCTGGGTTAAAAGCAGGAGCGCGCAGCGAGGCACGCTCTGGTAAATGCGCTGCGCAATGTCGAGCGCCGCGGCGTTCTCGTATAAGATGAGGGCGACGTCGGGCTGCAGGCCTTGCGCCTTCTGCACGCAGGAAGGAACCAGATCGCCATAGCCGATGATGACGATATCCTCCGCGTTTAATATCCCCTTGATGCGGTAGCGCGCATCCTTATCGCTGCTGATGACATATACCCGTAGCTGCTCCATATCAAACTCTCCTATGCGACATCCTTGTATTCATACACCGGATGCACATACACCGGCGGGGACACCTTATTCTGATCTTCCGCTCCGCGCAGCAGGAGGAAAATCTTCTGATTCTCGGTGGCAAAATAGAGCTTCATGGCGTCTTTCGGCGTTAGCTCCACGGTAATGGAGGAATAGGTATAGTCGTAGTTCGCCTCGGTCTGGGTCTCGGTCTGGGGCCGGGCGGCTACCTCCAATATCAGCACGTTCTCAAGAAGCATCTCCACGGCGGGAATTTCTGTGATGGCGCCGGTTTCTTCATCCTCTTTTATTGCTATGGTGGTGGCCATGATATCCACATAGTCGTTTTTATTCAGATAAAAGCCCACGCCGGAAATCTCGTCGCTGGCAAACGTTACGGCGCGCATGCCGTCCTTGACAACATACGAAAGCTTGCCGCCCACGCTGGTATCATCCTTCGCGATGCTGCCTGCATCGATCTGCTGCCCGGCAGG